>CAMVLM010000036.1 GCA_947168335.1 uncultured Butyrivibrio sp.
ATGCATAGCTATCGATAGTAGATCTGAACGAAGAAACCACATTTGATCTGTACTCTTCAAATCTCTTACTTTTTCTGTCTCTTGGATGTGGAAGATTTATCTCAATAATTTCTTTTACTGAGCAGGGTCTTGCATCCAGTACTATAATTCTGTCTGAAAGATATACAGCTTCTTCGATATCATGTGTGATCATGATCATTGTTGTATTATTGTTAAGCCAAATCTTTTCAAGCTCTTCCTGCATGTTGTATCTTGTAAGAGCATCAAGAGCTCCCAAAGGCTCATCAAGAAGCAGGATCTCAGGCTCTCTGAGAAGCGCTCTTGCAATTGAAGCTCGCTGCGACATTCCTCCTGAAAGCTGTCCCGGATATGACTTCTCAAATCCTTCAAGGTCGACCTTCTTCAAAACATTTTTAACCAGAGAAGATAACTGCTTTTTATCCCCCTTAATTCCAAGTGTTATGTTCTCTTCTATTGTTAACCAGGGCAGTAATCTGTGATCCTGGAATACCACACCTCTGTCCAATCCCGGCTTTTCAACTCTCTTACCATTCAAAACTATATCCCCCTCATAGTTTCGTTCCAAACCGGTAATCAGACGAAGAAGTGTAGTTTTTCCGCAACCTGATGGTCCGATAATCGAGACAAACTCTCCTTTATGTACGTTAAAGCTCACATTATCTATAGCCTGAACTATTCTGCTTTTCGTCTTAAAAGTCTTTGATACATTTCTGATTGCAAGCTTTATAGAGTTGTCTACGGCACTGTTTTCTTCTGCATCTTCATAATCAAGTAAAGTGTTTCCATCTATTGTTAAATCCATAACAGCCCTCCTTATCCTGCATACTTCCAGGAGAAAATCTTTTTCTCAAGAAGCTGCAAAAGTGTATCCAAAAGCAATCCGATAAGCGCAATTACTATCATTAAAGCTATAAGTTTATCTGATCTTACAAAATCCTTGGCATTGAGAAGTGCATATCCAAGTCCGGTAAGACCTCCCAACATTTCTGCGGCAACTACTGCCTGCCATGCATTTCCTATTGCCAGTCTAAGTCCGGTAAAAATGATCGGTGCTGCTGACGGAAATACGATTTTTCTAAGATATGTCGGTCTTGTAAGTTCAAGAACCTCAGATAATTCTGTGTATGACTTTGATACCTCCTTCATACCTCTTAAAGTATTGAGATATACCGGAACCAGGACAGCTTTTGCTATAATAAGCTCCTTGGAAAACTCTCCTATTCCAAACCACAGAATGATGAGTGGTATCCATGCCAGAGTCGCGATCTGTCTTATCACATTTACGATTGGCTCCAGGATTCTCTCAATAATGTTGCTAAGTCCACTGATTACGCCGAGTACCATTCCTATAACTATTCCCCAGAAAGATCCGAATAAAACTCTCTTTCCGCTGACTACTATGTCCACCCAAAGTGTTCCATTCTCAACGATCTCCCAAAATCCTTTAAGCACTTTTACCGGGGAAGGTAAAATAACTTCATATATAACACCTGCATTACTCAAAACCTGCCATATCAAAACAAGTATTACCGGAATAAATGCTGAATTGGCGAACCCGCTTAAGTGATCAACAAATGAGTTGAACCTCTCGCTGAATTTTTCATCTGCCGTAGTATCAGCTGCTCCGAATACCTTGGTAGTACTAATTGCCATAAGAGTTCTCCTTTCAACTGTTTATATATTGGGTATCAAAGATATCCGACAAATCTGCCTGTCCATCGAAAGCCTGATCATATTCTGTAAGCCATTCATAGAATTTCTCAGTGTTTTCCTGAATTTCTGAAAGCTTAAGTTTTGAGAAGAACATTGTTTCTTTTGAAACATCCCACCAGTATATTGAGCTTGCTGCAGGTGTTCTGCTGACCTCTTCATTGATCTTTGCTGCATCTTCCTCATCTACATAGATATATGCCTTTGTAAGCTCAGTAACCTTCAGGTAAGCATTAACGATTGTAGGATATTTTTCAGCAATTTCCTTTGTGGTGAAGATTACTCTGGATCCGCCGCCTCCTACATATACGCCACCGGCAAGTGCATCATCTATAACCTTTGCCTGACCGCTTATAAGAATAGGATTTACAGTTGTTCCTGGATGATAAATGATTGCATCAACCTCACCGGCAAGAAGTGCATTTACATATTCCTTTGTATTAACGAATTCGTAATCTCTTCCGGCTTCCCAACCCTCGTTAATTGCCAGCTCTTCTGTTACGCAGAAGGGGCAGCTTGCTGTAGATGTTGCGATCTTCTTTCCTTTAAGATCTGAGAAAGATTTTGCATCTGAATCTGCTGCAACGATTACGCTTACAATTTCTTCAGCAGGATTCTGTGTAACCCATACAGCAACCAGATCAGCTCCTCTTTCTATATTCAGCAGGTAAGGATAAAGCATTCTGTTTGCAAATGTTAACTCTCCTTTTCCCATGAGTTCTTCTTCACTATCACTTGCTCCCTGTACGTTTACTACCTTGATGCCAGCATCTCCAAACATCTGATCAAACCATCCGTAACCCTCTGCTACATATCCGGTCTCATCTGCGGCATATTTTACTTCGGGATAGCCTTCCTCGAATGTATTCTGTTCTTTAAAAAGTCTTATGGTTTCTTCGATTACCGGAATTGTGACTTTGTCATCCTCTGTTACATGTCTGTTTACCAGTTCCTGTGCCAGTGCTTTTTCTTCCTCTGTAATCTCTTGAGAAGCGATATCAGCCTTTGCTGTATCATTTCCCTTTTCTGTAGCGTTGTCCTTTGCTGTTGATCCGCATCCTGCTAACATTGCAACTGACAAGCTCATTGCCATAAGTGATCTTAAAATTCTCTTTTTCATAAATCTCTCCTCTTTCTTTTCTTTGTTAAAAAAAGAAGCACATAGATATTGTCTTCTTATAAAGTCCAATATCTCATGTGCCTCCAGTTGTCTGGTCGATCTACATTTTATTTTCCGGTTTTCATACCGTATATGTATGATTTGTTTTTTCCTATTCTATTTGCAGTTACCCGCAATGTCAATTTTGTATTTCTTATCGTCAGTTATAAGTTTTGACTATATGAACCTTTGCTTGACGCTTGATTCAATCTGAACAATCTTTCCATCATGAACGGTTATGGTAACCGATCCATATTCGATATGCTCAACTTCTTCTTTGATCTTCTGCCATATCTTTTCATTTACATCTCTTATTTCTACGTGTGTTACAGCCATATCAAACCTCCCCGCCAAACACCTGAGCACCATATCCTACTTTTGCACTAGGATATATCTGATTTGCGTTAAAAATATAGTAGTCGAAGTTTTAGTTCTATGTCAACAAAGATGTGCCAAATACCATATACACAAAAACTTTAACTAGTGATAAAAAAATGCTATTACTGCGAATATTGACTATCAATGCCTCCCGTAATATCATGCGAGAATGTAATTCTATTATTCATATCTAATTACTATGTTTACAGAACACATTCTAATTTATTTCAAGATGAAAGGAGTTTCCATGGGTACAATAACCGCAAAAGATCTTAGAAATATCCAGTTTAGTGACGAGGTATTCGCATTATTGGATGTCAGAACTCAGGAGGAGTATAAAAACAGCCAGATTCTGGGGGCTACATCAACAATATTTGATATAGCGCTAAACAACATTCCTATACTTATTAAAAATAAAGATATAAAGGTCATTCTCTATAGTAATACTGAAAAGAGAGCACGCACCATAGAAAACGGCCTTAAGGAGCTTGGCTATACCAATGTATCTACTCTGGAAGGCGGTCTGAACGCATGGAAAAATGCCGGCTATCCCACCGTTGAAGGTGTGCATGTATTCAGCAAGACTTTGGGAGAAATAGTTATTAACAAAACAGATCTTATAAAACAGATAAAACCAGCTGAATTATTACAGGAATTAAAGGAAAAACCTGATGATTATACAATTCTTGAGGTACGTCCCACTGCAGAAGTAGAAAAAACAGGAAGCCTTCCCGGTTCAGAGTACCTGCCCGGGGTAGAACTGTATCCTTCTTTATATGATTATGTTAATACCGGAAAAAAGGTTGTTCTTACATGTGCAGGCCGTACAAGAAGCATTATCGCAGCAGAAACAGCCGGAATTCTCGGATATGACCATATCCTTGAACTTGAAAACGGAACACGGGGATGGGAGCTGGCAGGCGGAACTCTTGAGCAGAATATCCCATATGGACCTGCACCTTCCAAGGAAAGCTATTATGTTTTTAAGGAAAAAACCCAGACTGTTGCCAATAAGGACAATCTTTCCTTTATAGACGCTGCTACCTTAAATGACTGGAATTCTGAAGATCCGGACGGCTTTATCACATTGGATGTCCGCCAGTACAAAGATTTTATTGACGATGGTCACATAGCCTTTGCAAGAAACTATGAAGGCGGCCAGATAGTCCAGAACAGTGATGATGCACTGCTTGTACATAACTATAAATATGTGCTTGTTGGCGATAACGATATTCAGCCTGTTATTGCAGCATATTGGATGAAACGCATGGGATATGCCGACGTTCACATTCTTAAGGATGGCTTGCAAGGTTGGATAAGCAAGGGTTATGACCTTGTACATGATGACTTAAACAGGATTCTTCCCGATCCTGTCTGGAAGTCAGAAGAAGACTTCATGGAGGATCCTGTTGCAGAAGCAAACCACTATATCGAATGGGAATCATCCATCATTGATAAAGAAGAATATATGGAAGCTTATAACAATATTCAGGTATAAAAGATATCGACCTCTGCATTTATGCAGAGGTCGGTTTTTTATGCGTATTCTTTTATTACATCAACAGTTTTACGGATATCTTCACTACTGTGAGCATCACTTACAAACATAGCCTCATACTGGGATGGAGCTATGTAGATTCCATTTTCCAGCATATATGAAAAATACCTTGCATAAGCGTCTGTATCTGAAGTGGAGGCACTGTCATAATCCACCACATCTGCACCTGTGAAAAATGCTGAAAGCAGTGAACCCACTCTGTTTACAGTAACTTTTCCTGTAGCATTAAGTGCTTCTTCCAGTTTTGCTGCCTTCTCATCTATACGTCTGTATATATCCTTATCCTCCATGAGGATTCTAAGGGTTTCTATGCCTGCTGTTACAGCAATAGGATTTCCTGAAAGAGTTCCTGCCTGATAAACACTTCCGAGAGGGGAGATTTTCTGCATTATCTCCTTTTTACCACCGTAAGCTGCCAGCGGCATACCACCACCTATTATTTTTCCCATGGTTACCATATCCGGAGTTATGCCATAATACCCTGCAGCTCCTGATATACCGAGCCTGAAACCGGTTATTACTTCATCAAATATAAGTACTGTTCCGTTTTCCTGTGTGATTTTTCTTAAAAACTCAAGAAATCCCTTTGCCGGCGGAACAACACCCATATTTGCTGCCACCGGTTCTACAACCAATGCTGCTATTTTATCCTTGTACTTCTCAAACAGCTCGGACACTGATTCGGGGTCGTTATATCGTGCAATCAGGGTGCAATCTGTATATCCCTTAGGTACACCTGCGCTGTCGGGAATGGAATTAGTTATGAGTCCGGAGCCTGACTTTACCAAAAGGCCGTCAGAATGACCATGATAGCAACCTGT
The DNA here is from genome assembly GCA_947168335.1 of uncultured Butyrivibrio sp. GTDB lineage: Bacteria > Bacillota > Clostridia > Lachnospirales > Lachnospiraceae > Butyrivibrio. Next base: position 5,648 of record CAMVLM010000036.1, read on the forward strand.
AAATTTTAATATCAGATCCCTGCCGGTATAGCCTCTTGCCGCCCTTACCGCACTCATAACAGCCTCAGTGCCGCTGTTTACAAGTCTGACAAGCTCTACTCCTGGAACGTTTGATATTATCATCTCCGCAAGTATGGATTCCTTTTCGGTAGGAGCACCATAGGTAAGTCCGTCTACGCAGGCTTTCTGAACCGCTTCTATTACTCCTGGATATGCATGTCCCAGAATCCCGGGGCCCCAGGAACATACATAGTCAATGAATTCATTACCATCAACATCTTTGATCCTGTCGCCTTTGGCAGTCTTAATAAACAACGGATTTCTGCCAACCGCATTGAAGGCTCTCACCGGAGAGTTAACTCCTCCGGGCATAAGTGTACATGATTTTTTGAAAAGTTCTTCTGATTTTACTGTGTTCATGCTTCTTCCCTTATCCATTTTGCTGCATCCAGCGCATGATATGTGATAATTACAGATGCGCCCGCTCTCTTCATTGCATAGAAGTTTTCAAGGACTATCCTCTTTTCATCAATCCAGCCATTTGCTGCTGCAGCCTTAACCATAGAGTATTCTCCGCTTACATTGTAAACAGCAATCGGATAATCAAAATTCTGGGATGCTTCCTTCACCACATCAAGATAAGCAAGGGCAGGCTTAACCATTACTATATCTGCTCCCTGAATAATATCATTCTCGACTTCCCTTATAGCTTCTCTTCCGTTTCTTATATCCATCTGATAAGATCTGCGATCTCCAAAACCCGGTGCTGAACCTGCTGCATCTCTGAAGGGGCTGTAATAACCGGAAGCAAACTTGGCACTGTATCCCATAATAGGAATATTCTCATATCCGTTTGCATCAAGCGCATCTCTGATAGCCTCAACATCTCCATCCATCATATCAGAAGGCGCAACCATATCAGCGCCTGCGTCAACACAGGTAACCGCCATCTGTGCAAGCAGAGGCAGTGTATCATCATTTAAAATTGTATGACCGCTAATAAGACCGCAGTGGCCATGATCAGTGTATTCACAGAGACAGATATCCGCTATCAGAATAAGCCTGGGATAACGCTCTTTAATATATCTGATTGCCCTCTGTACTATTCCGTCGGGGTTATATGCATCACTACCCCTTGCATCCTTATGTCCGGGAATTCCAAACAAAAGAAGGCCGGATACACCGCTTTCATCCACTTCCTTCAGGATCTCATCAAGTCTGTCAATTGAATATCTGAAAACTCCGGGCATTGATTCCACTGCTTCTTTTATGTTCTTTCCATCAATCACAAATAACGGATAGATAAAATCCTTTATATTCAGCTGAGTTTCAGCAACAAGATTCCTCACTGACTCATTTATTCTTAACCTTCTAAATCTGTTCATACAGCTACTCCCTTATTGTTTTCATGCAATTATCTGTTTTCTTCCAGCTTGGATAAACGATTGATTATTCCGCTTATAGTGGAGGGTTCTGCCATTTCCACATCCCATGTGCCATATTTTTCAAGTGCATCTTTCGTATATTTGCCAATACAAATAATCTTTACACCCTCAGGAATTGTATTTCCATGTGAGAAAAACTCATGTACTCCCGCTGCACTTCCAAATGCGGCATAAGTATTACAGCCTTCCTGTTTTTCAATGCTTATGCGCACATTTTCATTATAGACAGTATCGTATATTTTTACCTCGTCAAATGGAATTTCTGCATCCAGGAGGCCCTTAGAGATGGTGTCATTTCCCTTCTCTGCCCTCGGTAAAAGGATTTTACCAGAGCCAACTTCATATGCAGCCTTAAGGCTTGTCAAAAGGCCGTCAGATGTGTATTCGCAAGGAACAATATCCGCTGTCAGATGGTATTGTTCCCTCAGATATGCGCCCGTAGAGGTACCTATCACTGCGATTTTTATATTGCCCAGCTTTCTGATATCATAACCATGCGCCAAAAAAGCATTCATGAATATTTCGAGGCTGTTTCGCCCTGTGAATGCGATAACACTGTATTCATCAATGTTTTCAAGAATCCCATTAAGCTCCTCTTCCGCTTTTTTTACTATCTTAAGATGAGGTATTCTATGTGCGCGGCCACCATTTTCGGTTATCAGTGAAGCCAGCTTTTCTGAATGTTCAAAGGTTCCAAGACAGTAAACATAAGCATTTTCAAGCAATTTGTCTTTTGCTGCAATATGGCTCTGAAGATCAAGCTCTGCATTCTGACCAATAACTATTATTGCAGGTGTTTTTATTCTCTTATCATTAGTCGATTTTTTGGCTATTTCAGCCACATTTGACCTCAGGACATATTGATCTGCTCCGGTACCGTCACTAATTACAGCTGCCGGAGTAGCTGCATCAATTCCGCCTTTTATTAGTTCCGAAGTAATTTCATCGATAGCACCAAGCCCCATTAAGAATACCAGTGTTCCGCCTGTCTGGGCCAGAGCATTAAAGTTTATCTCATCATTTATCTTACCTTTGGCAGTATGGCCTGTTATCACAGTGAAAGATCTGGCTGTGAGCCTGTTTGTGACCGGTATTCCAGCCGCCATTGGAACAGAGATTGCAGAAGTCACACCGGGAACTATTTCATAGGGAATTCCCGCTTTCTTCAGTTCCTCGCACTCTTCCGGTCCCCTTCCAAAAACAAAGGGATCACCGCCCTTTAACCTGAGGACCTTCTTGCCCTCAAGTGCTTTTTCCACTATAAGCGCTGTTATCTCTTCCTGCTTCATGTAATGATGGCCAGTTGCTTTTCCTGCATATATTTTTTCACAGCCATCAGGGCAATTGTACAGTACTGTTTCATCCACAAGATTATCATAGATTACAACATCGCACTGTTTCAGTGCTTCCATCGTTCTGATAGTCATATACTTGGGATTACCGGGGCCTGCACCTGCTATATAAACAAATGGTTTTTCCATAATTCTTATTAACTGCCTTCCTGAAAATACAAGTCTGTTGGGTCTTACCTGTCTGATATAGGCAATAAAATTTTATTCAGATATTCCTCAGTTTCATCACCCTTTATATCAAAACTGATTATGTCCGAATCCTTAAAAAATGCCTTTACTCCCAGAGTGCCCGCATCATTCTTATAAGTCGCATATACACCTGCAGCATCATGACAATTAGCGCTTAGAAGCTGCATTATTTTCCTCTGGGTATCGAAAATTCTCTTTGTGGGTTCATGATTGATATTCCTGATAATATCCGCAACCTCAGTACCTGTGACAGCCTCAACTGCTATAATTCCCTGACATGCCCCCGGAATGAATATTTCAGGATCAAGTTCAAATAATTCGAAATCATCAGTATCAATATCATTTCCAAGCCGTTCAAGACCTGCAGCAGCTAAAAGAGTTGCATCACATACACCGTCCCGAAGTTTACCAAGTCTGGTTGCAACATTTCCTCTCAAAAGTGCAACTTCACATCCGGGCAGAAGTCTTTTTATCAGTTCCTCTCTTCTCGGTGACGAAGTACCGATGATAAGTCCTTCAAAGCTCTCTCCTTCGACACAACTTCCGCTTTTCAGGTATTTCAGAGCCCTGTCAGCCTCTGCTTTTCTGTTGTTTTTGGGAACAAGAAAAACATCTTTGGGATTGGCTCTCTCCAAAACCGCAGCTATCTCAAAAGGTTCATCTGTTACTGAGGGCAGATCCTTGGCACTGTGCACTGCTATGTCAATAAGTCCCTCCTGAAGACGCTTTTCTATTTCGGCTACAAAAAGACCCTTTCCGCCTATTTCAGCAAGGGATTTATCAGTTCTTATATCACCATCGGTTTTTATAATAACTCTTTCTATTTCCAGAGAAGGATCGTGCTCTTTAAGGAGATTCTCCACGATGTTCGTCTGCTTTAATGCAAGAGCACTTCCTCTCGTTCCTATCCTAAGTTTCATCCTATATTCCTGCCTTTATCGAAGAGCTCCGTAACCTAATCTCTCCGTTTTCTTTAACCTGATTACATTTCTGATTCCAACAGTTCTGTCAGTAGCGTTTGCAAAATATATTTACGCTTTTTCATATCAGGCTCTGTCTTCTTCAGATCCTCTCTGATTATACTCATCCTATCGTTAATATCTCCGATATTTTCCGGCAGGCTCTCTGCCAGTAAATTCCTTACATATTGTGTCATTACCGGATTTGCACCACCGCTGGAAACTCCGCATACAAGATTTTTGTTTTTATAGATTGAAGGAAAAAAGAAGGTGCACAGAGAAGGCTTATCCACCACATTTACAGGGATTTTTCTTGCCACACACAACCTGTTTACCAGGCTGTTTATCTCCATATCATCGGTTGCCGCAACAACAAATTCGTAGGTTCCGTTATCTACAAATTCTTCCCTGAACGCCTCTTTAATTATTGTGATGTCTTTTGTTACAGAGAGTTCTTCTATCTGCGAAATTACCGTGGGAGCCAGAACTGTTATGGAAGCATCAAAATCTGACAAAACCCTGACCTTCTGAAAGGCTACCTTCCCACCTCCGACTACCAGAACATTTTTATTGGATATATCTACAAACATTGGAAAAAAAGCCATAACTACTTATATTCCTGCACTCTCTAAATAATCTTCAAACCACTTTGCAATTGAATCTACCTGGTCTTTATCCGCAAGCTTTCTGATGGAGTAAACCAGCTTTTCTATGCCGTTTTTGTTTACCGCATCCTTGAGTCTCGGAAGATTCTCTATGACATCATGGAGCCTCAATTCCTTTTCTATATCTTCTGCCCAGATCAGAGCTGATTCCTCGGCAACATGCGCCTTATCCTGCTTGAGTCTGTTGTTTTCACTTGCAAGTTTATTGAAATAATCAATGTCATAAAGAGTATTGTTATCGTCATCTTTCAATCTGCTGTCGATATCCTGCGGAACAGCAAGATCAATAAACAACCTCTTTTTATCATCTTTTACATATAAATCAAAATCTTCTTTTGTGATGGTATAATGCGGACTGCTTGTGGCACTAATAATTGCATCCACATCCTTCATATATTCGTATCTTTTATGGTAATCCACCATCGTCACGTTTTCAGCTGCATTCAGAACACTTATGTTTTTTTCAGTTCCGTTCTGAGACAGATTCAAATCTCTGTGTCTGATGGTTCCTATTACCTTGATCTCATTCTTATAAGCCACGTTCAGAGCAACTATTGATCCTATTTTACCTGTTATACCAAGTATAAGCACCTTTTTATTCTTCCCCGGAAGCGCAAATACTGCATTTGCAGCCAGTGTTCCAACGGAAACAGCTGTCTGAGACAATCCGGTCCTTGTTTTTATATCCTTGGCTGCAGCTATGGACATCTGAAAAACAGTATTGAACTCATATCCTACAGCACCTGAATCCAGTGAATCTTTATATGCTTCCTTTAACTGTCTTAATATCTCATCTTCACCGACAACCATGGAATCTATTCCGCAGGCAACCTTTATCAGATGCTCAATGGCCTTATTCCCAACATATAAATTAAATAGTTTTACCACCTTACCAAATTCAATCTTTTTGTATTCACACAGAAATTTCTGCAAAAATACCATTGTATCCGGATCTCCGTCTGTATAGATCTCACATCTGTTGCAGGTGGATAATACTACGCATTGCTTTATTTTATCTGTACTGTTAAAGAGTGACTCTCTAAACTCCTTTATGTCTTCTTTTGTAAAAGCAAAGGCCGCTCTTATATCCAGCGAAGCCTTTTTATAGCTTATTCCAAGTACATTCATTGTTACTTCCTTATTACCCGTTATTATTTCTTGCAATTCGATTGCCTGACATTTCCCTATTCTAATATATTGCTCAAGGCACGTAAATACTAACCAAACCCAAAATGACAGAATAAATGCTCTAAATACATAACCGAGGGCGGTTAATATCCGCACCTCGGTTACATTTAGGAAAGATTATATTATGAATACGCTAAATTAGTTTTTTGGAGTCTGGCGTTTATCAAGCCAAACCCACAGTTTATACATCAAAGCACCCCAAATCAGGAATAATGCTATAAGTACCCACATAGGTGTAGAAGAAGTATAGGCATTTCCGTTTACAAACTTCTCAAAACCGGGAATATCTGCATAGTAATATGCTCCTGCTCCAAAATCCAGACTGTCAATAAGTCCCAGTCCGTTTATCATTATGTACAGGGCTGTGACTAATGTCACTGCTACTATTATTCCCACTATTATTTTTGATATTTTACGCATAGTTACACCTTCTTCCTTCTCTACACATTTTTTCTGCAGATCTTTTTAGCCGATTACAAGATTCGGAAGCGGGAAAAACTTTCCTGATAACAGAATATATACTGCAATAAATGTAAGTACGATATTAAACAACTGTCCAACAATATACAGGATCAATGGCTTTCCGCCCTGGAACTGCTCTTTTATCTCTCTGAAGTTTGTATCAAGGCCGATACTTGTAAATGCTAATACAAATGCCCAGTTCTTGTACTGATCGAGAACCTTATTGATACTGCCTACTGCATCAGCACCAACAACGGGCTGGAATACAAATGAAGCAATAAGTGAAGCTACAAAGAATCCGATTATGAACTTGGGAAGTCTGTACCAGATCTCAGCTGCGCTTACCTTGTTCTCACTTGCAGACTTCTTCTCTACTCTTGTTGTGAAGAAAATAGCTACTGCAAATGCGATGAAACCGATAAGGATATTCTGAATTGACTTAACCAGTACTGCTACTGTCTGAGCTGTTTCACCAAGAGCTGTACCTGCAACTGTTACAGCACCTGTTGAGTCAACGGTACCACCGATAAGAGCACCGCCAAGTACTTCACCAAGACCTACTGCCCTAATGATGATGGGCTCGAAAACCATCATTATAACTGTAAAGATAATTGAAATAGAAACAGCAAGTGAAAGATCTGTTTTCTTTGCCTTGCTGGCTGCACCGGTAGCGATTGCCGCACTTGTACCGCATACAGAAGTTGCAGTTGCAAGTGTGATTACAAGAGGCTTGTTCTCAATCTTAAGTACTCTTGTACCGAAGAACCACATGAAGATGATAACTACAGGTGTTACAATCCATGCAATTCCAAGTCCGTAAAGACCGAAATTGATGATATTTGAAAACAGAACTGAGAATCCCATGATTACAAGTCCTGCCTTAATGTAGAACTCTGTCTGAACAGCGGGCTTTAACCATTCAGGAACCTTAACTGTATTTGCAATAATAAGACCAACTGCAAGTGCGAAGAATGCCCACTCGAGATATCTGTTAAATGTATACTCTGCACTTATAAGTCTTACCAGGATAGCCAGTGCGAAAAGTCCTGCAAATGCGGGAACATATTTCTTTGCGCTTACTCCTCTTAAAGCATTTCCTACTGTAAACAAAACTCCGAGTACCACAGCTGTAAGAACCAGCTTTCCCCAAAAGCCTGCTGTAAGCTGTTCCAGTAAACTATTTCCGTTTCCCCATGTGGAAAATTTAGCTGCACTGAAGTCAAATGCTCCTGTTATTACTCCGACAGCACCGATTGCTATAATAATGAAGCCGATCCATACTGCCTGCCAATCTTCTGTTTTCCACAAATCACTTAATTTTGTTTTTGAAGCCAATACCTGCTCTTCATTTGCAGCGGCATCAACATTTGAATGAATAACTGCCATATCATTATCCTCCCTTGAGTTATTTCTCTGTGGTTCTTATCATACTATATCCCTAGGAAAAGTAGATAATACCTATAAACAATAATCGGCTATAGGCAGAAGCTATAGCCGATTACTTTTAACCTTAAAACTTCTTTAGCCCCTTATTCTTCTACTTTTCTCACAATAAGGTCATATGTGCCGTCTTCATTATCAATCAGCTTCAATATCTGATGTCCCTCATCCTTTAAACTTCTGGGTACATTCTGAACAGGCTCACCATCATTCAGATGAATTTTAAGTACCTGCCCGTCATCAAGCTCTTCAAGCGCTACTTTAGCCTTTACAAAAGTTACAGGGCATACCACGTTAGTGATGTCCACTTCTTCATCTATTTCAATGTTTAAATCTGACATGTTTTTCCTCCTTCTTTATCAGCCATTATTATATGCATCACGAATGGCCTGGTTGAATTTTTCCTCTCCGACTCTCTCAATAGTGTATTTGAATCTCTCACTGGGATTTGCATTATCATCAAACCACTGAATTGCAGCATCACACACCTTGAGTAAGAGATCATGGTTGTCAATAAACGGTATGACTGCTTCGCCCTTGCTTATACGATTTCCAAAAAGTCCTCCGAAGCTTACTACATATCCCGGAGTTGTGGTATATGCATCTGTCGGGCATCCAAAAGCGCATCTTCCGCAATAGTTACATTTTGAACGATCTATCTCGATCTTACCGTCCACGACGTTTATTGCATTAACTCTGCAGGCTTTCTCGCAAAGACCGCACTGGATACATTTATCTGCCTGCCATTCAACCTTTACACCGCCTTTTATTCCTACATCATTCTCTTCAGCCTTAAGGCAGTTATTGAGACATCCTGTGATACCGAATTTGAATTTATGTGGAAGATCTCTTCCGAAATATCTGGCATCCAGCTCTACTGCCAGCGCCTCTGTATCTATACAACCGTTTGGACAGACCTCTGATCCCTGACAGGCTGTGATAGTTCTTACTCTGGGTCCGCAAACACCGGGTTTTACATCACCTTCAGCAAGAGCATCCTTCACTGCATCGATATCATCAAGCTTGATAAACGGAATCTCTACACCCTGCCTTGATGTAAAATGAACATATCCATGTCCGAATTTATCTGCCACCTCTGCAACTTTTGCAAGCTGCTGTGCTGTCATCTGGCCTCCAACAACCCTAAGTCTCAAAGAAAAATTGTTTTTCTGTTTCTGTCTCATAAAGCCGCCCTTTTTCAGGGTTGCATAATCTGTTGCCATAATATAAATCTCCTTATTCCTGGTGTAAAACTATTATTCGATTATCTTCAGATCTTCTTTGGTCACAACGCCTTTTTCCACATGAAAGGAATTGAGTACCGGATTATCATTATCCATCAACGAAAGTATCAGATAACTGGCTGTGCTGTCATATGACAACCTTATGTCCTCCTGTGATGGTCTTGAAGGTGATTCCGGATGTGAATGCCAATTGCCTAATGGCTTCAGCTCATTTGCTCTCATGTCCTTAACAGAACTAAGCTGCTCTTTGGGATCAAGGGAAAAATGCTCATTTGACTGATCAAGATTTGTCAAAAGGTAGACCTTTTCAATATAGCGCTCTCCATCTTCACTATCTCTGCCTGCGATGAGTCCGCAAGCCTCGTTGGGAAGTTCTTTGATCGCGTGCGCAAGTATTTTTTCATAATCTGCTTTTTTTATCCAGACTCCCATATTTATCCTCTTTCCGATTATATTTTTTATGCGTTTTTATCGCCGGGATGCCACTCACATGCAGCCTGCTCATAATCGATAAGCTCTGTGATGCTGGGTGTATCTGAACATACAGCACAGCCCTTACCTCTGGGCGGAAGCTTTATCTTGTGGAATTCCATTGAAAGTGCATCATAAGTCAGAAGATATCCTACCAGAAGTTCTCCAACACCTGTAATATACTTGACTGCCTCCATTGCCTGAAGTGAACCGATAACACCGCCCATTGCGCCTATTACACCCGCCTGCTTACAGGTCGGAACCGCATCCTTCGGCGGAGGGTTCTTGAATACACATCTGTAGCAGGGACCTTCTCCGGGAACAACGGTCATAAGCTGTCCTTTGAATCTGATGATTCCCGCATGTGAGAAAGGCTTTCCTGCCATAACACATGCATCATTGATCAAAAACTTTGCAGGGAAATTATCTGTTCCATCTATAATAAAGTCGTAATCTTTGATAAGGTCATTTATGTTCTCACTGGTTACAAACTCATGATATGTGTTGACCGTGATATCAGGATTTATGGCATTCATAGTCTCTTTAGCTGACTCAACCTTGAGCTTACCTATGTCATTGGTTGTGTGAATGATCTGCCTCTGAAGATTAGAGAGATCCACTGCATCAGCATCGACAATTCCGATGGTGCCTACGCCGGCAGCTGCAAGATACATTGCCGCCGGTGCTCCGAGACCGCCTGCACCAATTATGAGAACCTTTCCGTTATTGAGCTTCTTCTGCCCCTTAACACCTATTTCTTTTAATATAATATGTCTGGAATATCTCTCCAGCTGTTCATCAGTAAAAGCCACTTTTTATTCCCTCCAAATCTTATCTTGAGCCGCCGCCCATAAAATACAGAAACTCTATCTCATCTCCGTCCTTTAAAACTGTTGAATCAAAGTCGTCTCTGTTAGCAAACTCTTCATTAACGGATACTGTAACGTATTCCGGTGTTTCAACCTTTTCGAGTTCAATGAGTTTTGAGATTGTAAGTCCCTCCTCATATTCTTTTTTGTTTCCTGCAACTGTAAGTTTCATTTTTTAATCCTCCCTTTATTACTCATCAGCGTTTGCCGATTCTATTGCCTGTAAAAAATCATCTATAAGATCTTCACTGTCTTCTATTCCGACACTGACTCTTATCGTATCCTCATAAACTCCCGCTGCTGCAGCCTGCTCATCCGTCGCCTTTATATAAAGTGTTGACCTTGGATGTATAGCCAGCGTTCTGACATCTCCTATGTTACTGGCTATAGTAACGAACTTTAGAGCGTTGAGTGTTTTAAAAGCTTTTTCCTTTGAGCCCACTCTGAAACTCAGTATTCCTCCTCCATATCCATTCAGCTGCGTATTACACAGATCGTGATATGGATGTGTATCAAGCGTCAGATAGCTCACGGTTACGCCCGGAGTTTTTGAAAGTGCTTCTGCCAAAGCTCTGGCATTTTTATTTATCTGCTCTATCCTGAGACCCAGAGTTTCAAGACCAAGCACATTTAAATAAGCATTAAACGGTGAAAGACATGCTCCGAAATTTTCCCACAGATCAGTTTTTAACCTGATAAGATATGCAAGATTACCGTACTTTTTGAAATCCGAAAGTGCCGGAAATTTATCGAAATCCCATTTGAACTTTCCGCTGTCAAGAATGATTCCACTTATAGAGTTTCCACTTCCGTTTATATATTTAGAAGAGGAATGTATAACTATATCCGCGCCAAGAGCTATGGGGCGTATTACATAAGGTGTCACAGTAGTTGCATCCACAATAAGCGGTATTCCTCTTTCATGGGCGTAAGCCGATACGCTTTTTATATCCATGACCTGTAAAGCGGGATTGCTGACTACCTCCCCAAAGATTACACGGGTTTTATCATTAAAATGCTTATCCAACTCCTTTGGTACTAAATCTGACACAAAATGGGTTTTTATTCCAAATTTCTCTAAATCATTGAACAAGTTGAGGGTTCCGCCATAAAGATTTGACGTTGTTATTATTTCATCCCCCGCACTTAATAAATTAAGCAGTGATATTGTAACTGCACCCATACCGGAACTACAGGCTACACCTCCCGCTGCCTCTTCCAGCTCGCTAATTCTTTGTTCAAAAGCAGTTATTGTCGGGTTGCCAATTCTTGTGTATGCATATCCTGATGCCTTGTGCTGAAATACCTTTTCCTGATCTTCTGCACTCTCGTAAGCAAATGCACTGACCTGAAATACAGGCGGAAGTGTTGAGTTCTCAGAATATTTCTTATTAGTCTTACTGTGCAATAGTTTCGTGTTTAGTTTCATACTTCCTGCGACTCCAATCCTCAAGTATTTGAAAATTCACATTCTTTCGTCCTGTAACTTTCATAGTCTGTATCATACCACTTTAGTAGGAATTGCAGTTATACGTATTTCATAGCATCATCTATAGGTTTTATCTATAACATATTGCTTATAAATAAAGGCAGGTGTCATTTCGGTACCTACCTTCATTTATTATTTTATAATTTCACGCACTCTATTCAGGAAAGCATCAACATCCGATTCATCAGTTCCCCATGAAGTAACCAGACGAATGGCCGTCTTTCCGTCTTTTTCCGGTTCCCACTCATAGAAAAAGAAATCCTTTTCCAATTCCCTTACCACATCTGTTCTGAATATCGGGAAAATCTGGTTAGTCTGGGAATCACCGCAAAACCGGACATTCATGGCAGCAAGACCCTCTTTAAGTTTATCCGCCATGCGATTTGCATGTGCTGCCATAGAAAAATAGATACTGTCCATTCCTCCATCCAAAAGTGCCTCAAATTGCACGCCAAGAAGTCTTCCTTTAGCCAGCAGTCCACATTGTCTCTTTATCATAAAGCGGAAGTTCTCATTCATCTGCTTATTCTTAATTACCAGTGCCTCACCGAACAAAGCACCATTTTTTGTACCACCTATGTAAAAAGCATCGCAGTAAGAAGCCAGCTCTCTGATTGACATATTATTAGCCTTACAGGTAAGAGCTGAACCTAGTCTTGCTCCATCCACATAAAGAAGCAGATCATGTTCTTTGCACTTAGTCGAAATCGCAGCCATTTCTTCCTTACTGTATATTGAACCTATTTCCGTTGGCTGAGAAATGTATACCATGCGCGGCTTCGGTGTGTGCTCATCCTGATACTCTGTCAAAGCCTGATCTATGATTTCAGGTGTCAGCTTACCGTTGATTCCTTCCATCGCTACAACGCGATGACCTGTAGCTTCAACTGCCCCTGTTTCATGGAAATACGCATGGCCTGTTCTGGCCGCAATGACTGATTCATAGGGCTTAAGACTTGCAGCGATAACAGTTACGTTACAGGGTGTTCCGCCTACCATCATGTGTACATCACAATCCTGTATTCCAATCAAATCCTTTATCATCTGAGCCGCATGTTCACAATGAGCATCCATGCCATATCCGTCAGAATGCTCCAAATTTGTTTTCATCAAAGCATCCATTACCTTAGGATGCGCTCCCTGACTGTAATCAGACCTAAAAAATATCATTTCTCCTTCGCCTCTGTTCCAAAATTATTCAAATACTGCTGCAACCTTGGGAAGCAGCTCTCGTATCTGTAAATGCTGCGGGCATACCTTCTCGCATTTTCCGCATCTGATACAATCAGATGCCCTGCCGTGTCCTTCTCCGGTCACACTATTGTAATAGCTTGCTGTATCACTGTCATTGGAAGCCTCATGGGCATTATATGCAGAGAAAAGATCCGGTATGCGGATTCCCTTCGGGCATTCACTTTCTTCTATACAATATTTGCAGGATGTGCAGGGAATAAGCTTTCCGCTCCTTAATATATCGCGAACCTTTCCAACTGCTTCCATCTCTTTGTCAGACAAAGGCTCAAAATCCTTCATGGAACTGATATTATCATTCATCTGTGCCATGTCGCTCATGCCGGAAAGCACAACTGCAATATTGGGGAAGCTTGCCGCAAAACGCACCGCATAACTGGCATTACTGCCACCATTTAAATCTCTTAAAATATTATCAGCATATCCGGGAAGATTTACAAGACTTCCGCCCTTAACCGGCTCCATAACGAGCACAGGTTTATTATGCTTTACGCACACTTCATAAGCCTTACGGCTTTCAACTCTGTCATCCTCATAATCCAGATAATTGAACTGGATCTGTACCACTTCGATTTCAGGATGCTCAGAGAGAATCATATCCAGAACTTCAGCCTTATCATGGAAAGACAGTCCCAGATGCTTAATGAGGCCTTCCTCCTTGAACTTATAAGCAGTCTCATAAGCCTGACATGCCTTATACTTTTCATACTTAACCCTGTCCTGGGCATGCATAAGATAAAAATCGAAGTAATCCACTCCACACAACTCAAGCTGTTTCTCAAAGAAAGGACGGATATCTTCCTGTTTTTCAAAGTAAGAATCCGTCAGCTTATTGGTGAGCAAAAATTTTGAACGATCGTATCTCTTAGATATGCAATCTCTGATTGCCGTCTCCGACTGGCCTCCGATGTATCCATGAGCCGTATCAAAGTAATTGAACCCTGCATCCACAAAGGCATCTGCCATCTTTATGAACTCGTCATAATCAACTCGCTCATTCTTCATGGGCAGCCTCATACACCCAAAGGCGAAATTGCCATTAATTTCAGGAAAAAACTTATTTTGTTGCATAAAATACCTCCTACCGTTTACGGTTGAGATAATTTTACTACCTGAAGTATACTTCAGGTCAATAGGTTTACCAAAATTATTTTGTAAAAAATCTTTTATATTATTTCAACAAAAAATCTGAACACCTTCAAGCCATCCTCTGTGTCGGTTCTGGCATGTTCAAGGCACATTCTCTCAGGATGCCACTGCACCCCATAGACAGGCTTTGTTTTGTGATAATAGGCTTCCAGAATACCTTCCCTGGAATATTGAACAGGCACGAGATCTTCAGCAAGCACTTTTACTGCCTGATGATGCGCACTGTTAACCGCAATATCCGTCTTTCCAAAAATCTTATGAAGGAATGAACCCTCTTCTACTTTGGTTATATGCACCCTGTCCTTATTTTCATACCTTTTGTGAAATTCGCAGCAGAAAATATTCTGATAGAGAGATCCTCCAAAGAATACATTAATCAGCTGCATACCGCGGCATATTCCAAGAATCGGCTTGTTCTGCTTTACAGCCTCAGCCAGAATCTTCATTTCAAACTCATCAAGCTCCGGATCGAAGCTGCCGCACGCAATATTATCCTCATGATAATAAAAAGGCTGCACGTCAACGCCGCCGGGGATAACCAGACCGTCAATTCCCTCAACAAGCAAACCTGTATCTGATTTGTCGTCATAAGGATTAATCGGTACTGCTTCTGCCCCCGCAGCTATGACTGCAGGCAAATAATTGTTTTTTTGTGTCTGATCTTTACTGACAATTACACCTATTTTTTTCATAAGTCCTAGTTCGTCCGGATTGAACTCAAAAAATCTCTGGCCCTCTGCGTCTTTGGATTCTCAAAGAATTCTTCCGGCGTATTCTCCTCCAGAATCTGACCCTGATCCATGAAAACAATTCGGTTCGCCACACGTCTGGCAAAGCTCATCTCATGAGTAACAATAAGCATGGTCATGCCATCCCTCGCAGTATCTTTTTTACATCTCGCGGAGCAAGTGTCACGTTATCTATTATAGACATATGAGTGAAAAGATTAAAAGACTGAAATACCATTCCAACCTCTGATCTTACTTTTGCAAGCTCTTTTCCCTCCTGTGGCATAAGCTCTCCGTCTATGTATATTTCACCCGAGTCAATTGTTTCAAGCCTGTTGACTGTGCGGCAGAGTGTTGATTTTCCGGACCCGGAGGGACCTATTATTACTACAACTTCGCCCTTCTTCACAGAAAGATTTATGTTTTTAAGGACATGCAGTTCTCCATAATGCTTGTCCACGTTCTTAAGTTCAATAATATTCTCTTCCATTTATATTCCTCAGACTTCTGCAACATTTACTGTCTTTACATCCAGCTTTCCTGCAATATAAAGCGACAACTTATTGAGCAGGTAATTGATGATAATGTAAATAACCGCAACTACAAGATAGACAGACAATAGCGCATCATAATTTGAAATCAGAACCTTTGCATTCTGCATAAGGTCAGGAAAACTTACTACGTATGCGAAAGTCGTATCCTTAACTACAATAACAAGTTCTGAAATAAGTGCCGGTATCACGTATCTGACCGCCTGTGGCAGAATGACCTTGATAAACGTACTTCCTTCACTCATTCCAAGGGAAATAGCCGCCTCTCTCTGCCCTTTGGGCACGGCATTAACGCCCGATCTCAGAACCTCCGCAACAATACCGCATGCAGAAATTGCAACGGGGAAAACCACCTTCCAAAGCGCTGCCAGCTTAATCCCAAACTGAGGAACCACAAGGAAAAAGAAATAAATAAATAACGGTGTGGGGACACCTCTTGTAAACTCAATAATTACAACACTTATAAGGTTAAAAACCTTATACCTGCTTATCCTTCCCAGCATCAGAACAAATCCTGCAATCAGTGCAAGAACACCGCCAATCGCAGCGGCTTCAATTGTTCCCAGAAGACCGGTTCCAAGGAATCTCCAGGTCGTGTACTTTAGAAAAAATGACCAGTATTTAGCCTGAAGCTGACCGGTTATATAGAACTGTCTGACCATAAGAATCAGTAGTACTGCCAACGCAGCGACAGAAATTACCGTCGCGATTTTTATTCTCTTCTCTGCCTTTGGTCCCGGCTTTTCAAACAAAGCATCTCTGACCGAAAGACGTGATGTACTTGTACTCATCTTATTATCCTCACTTTCCGGTCAATTATTATGCTGATTCTGCCAATAATAACAGCTGTAACAGAATAGAAAAATGCAGAAATGAAGAATGCCATAACGCCACCCACTGCATGCGTATTTATATGCGAAACAAGTCCTGTCAGATCTCTGGGATTCATGGGAACCTGTGATGCCAGTGCTGTAGTAAGCATGGTAGATACCAGCAGATTGGTAAGCGGAAGCACACTTGATCGCAGCGCCTGCGGTATTACGATTTTCCGGATGACCTGTGAAAATGTAAGTCCCAATGCCCTGGCTGCTTCTATCTGCCCAACATCAATGGTATTGATGCCACTCATAAGATATTCCGAGCAGAATGCCGAAGGAATAAGCGTTGTGGCAATAACCACACATGTAAAGTAAGAAAAAAGCATATTCAGATACGGCAACGCATATACAAGTAAAATAAGCAGCGCCGCACCGGATATGTTTCTGAAGATCTGAACATAAATCTCTGCGAAGACCCTTAGGGGCTTCACAGGACTTATGCGCATTACAGTTACAATGATTCCGATAACAAACGCTGCTGAAAATGCGATCGCCGTAAGCTTCCAGAGCTGCTCCCATGTTCCATCCTCTTCAATCTTCTTAAGGAATTCATTAACGAATTCTACGCCATCTGAATCCTTGGGAAGACCTATTCCATAAGGATCAACGGGACCGAATGCATCTCCTGCAATATTGTATACTCCGGGATTCTTAACCAGAGTTGAAAGCTGAAGTGTATAGTCTGTTACATAAGCATCAACTCGTCCCTGTGAAAGAGCTGTAATAGCCTCCTGATCTGTCTCAAATTCCTGAATCTCTGCCTCAGGAGCAAACTCAGCAAGAATGTCGGGGCCTGTTGAACCGGCCTGTGTTACAACAACTTTACCTGCAAGAGTATCAACACCTGTAATATCAGAATTACCTGCAGCAACCAGGATACCCTGCTGTGAAGTGTAGTAAGGACCTGCAAAAGAGATAACCTCTTTTCTGGAATCTGTAATTGAGTAAGTAGCAAAAACTGCATCAACCTGATCACTCTGAAGAACTGATTCACGTGTGCTTGAATCTACCTGTGTAATTTCAAATGCACTTGAATCTCCAAGAATATAGTTTGCAAGAAGCTGCCAAAGACCTGCGTCAAAACCTCTCAAAGAACCGTCTGTCTCATCAAGCTGGCTGAAAAGGAATGATGTTCTTACACCACCTACTCTCAAAACACCGGCTTCTTTAACCTTTGTAGCCCACTCGCTTGCTGCGATATCAGCATCATCAGCCTTAACACCTGAAGATACCAGCTGATCAAAAGCATTCTTATCGATTGCCTTTGCTACAGGTTCCTCTGCCTCTGCAGACTCTTCCTCTGCAGCGGTTTCCTCTGTTGTGGTCTCTTCCGCAGCAGCCTCTGAAGAAGCCTCATCTGCTGCAGTGGTTGTCTGCTCCGCTGTAGCAGCCAAAACTGTCAAATATCTATATTTTATAGCTCTTAATAGGTTTTACCAATATCAGGCCTTGGACTCAAGAAACCATTTGGGCCCCGAAGGACAATCCTCATAATAGAGATGTATTTCCTTCCCATCAACTACACATGTATACAGCATTCCTGCACCTCCGGCACGCCTGCTGGCACCCGGAACACAGTTTTTTACTCTTGTAATCTCATATTTTCTGCCATCCTCCCATTCTATAGAAAGAGGCCTCATTTTTCCCTCATCTGAAAACTTTACTATCGTATCAACATAAACCTTATGTCCTATTCTTTTAGCCATATAGCACACCTTCTTTATCTTTCCTTTTCACCAAGAACATTATTGCCATTCTGAAAATATCCAACCGGATGTATCATATGATCATCAGCCTTTGCATCAAGCCCGGACAGAATCCTGTCATAATACATTATTCCCCTGAGTACGGCATCATAGCCAAATCTTCGCCTGATATCAGCGACAGCAAGGTCTGCCCTCAGATATTTTTCGCGGATCTGTTCACTTAAAAAGAGATCTGTCTGATGAGGGGTAGTCTCAGGTACAAGATTCGATACCCTGACACCGATACTCCTTATGGGATGCTCCCAGGTATAATTGGCCTTAAACAACGCCCATGCATAGCCTGCTATTTCCTCTGAAATATTGGTGGGAAGCTTGACCCTGTGCTGCCTGGTAAAGCTATAAAGCCCATTGTCCCTGATACTTATTCCTATTACATCCCCTATGAAATGATTCTCTCTTAGTCTTGCTGCCACACTTTCCGACAAAAGATATATAACCATGCGCACATCATTATCATTTACAAGATCACGGGGAGTAGTAGTACTGTTGCCAACACTCTTTATCTCCGAATAGTCGCCTATGGCTGCTACCGGGGTCTTATCCTCGCCTCTCGCAAAGGCAGAGAGAACATAGCCTATCTTCCCAAATATGTCATGAAGCAGCTCCGGATCTGCAGCTGCAAGATCACCAATGGTCAGAATTCCATATTTTTTGAGCTTAACATCTGTCCGTCTTCCAACAAACAATAAGTCTGAGGCCGGACTTCTCCAGATAATATCCTTGTAGTTATCCCTCGTTATCTGTGTTATGGCATCCGGTTTTTTATAATCAGATCCAAACTTTGCGAAAATCTTATTCCAGGAAACACCTATGGATACGGTTATCCCCAATTCTCTTTTTATCCTGTCCGAGATTTCCGTGGCAATTGACATTCCATCGGCTGTTTTCAACATTTTTGCCGTATCTGTAATGTCGAGCCACGATTCATCCAGCCCGTATGGTTCCACCAGATCTGTATATTCGCTGTAAATTCCCCTTGCTTTCCTTGAAAAACGTATATATTCGTCATAATGCGGCTGCACAAATACTATATTCCTGCATACCTGCCTGGCCTGCCATAGAGCCATTCCCACCTTGACTCCATGCCTCTTGGCTATATAGTTTGCCGTAAGTACTATCCCATGTCTGGCTTCCGGGTCCCCGCCTACTGCCATTGGAATATCCCGCAGTTCAGGGTTATGTAACATCTCTACTGCAGCATAAAAACAGTTGCAGTCCGAATGAAGTATTATCCTGTCATTCACATTATCACCACTCTCTATCATCCAAATATTTCACAAGGTCCCGGATACCTTGAGCAGTTTTTGCAAACACATGTTCTTTGTGGTTTATATTATACGAACAACTGTTCTGTTTTGCAACCGCTATATCTTGCGCTGTGAATATTATCGGACATCATCCCGGGAATCCCTCATGCACTGTGAGGAAATCTTCTCCGGAATTGGCAAAAATCTGCAACAGGCTCCCCTAAATATTGTGTAAAAAAAGACCGAAGGTTAAATCAACACTTTCGGTCTTACTAACATTATTTTTCTTTATTTTAAATAGCACCCAGCTGCATTCTGTAGTACTTTTCGTAGAGTCCGCCCTCTTTTATCAGCTGCTTGTGAGTACCGCGCTCCCTTATTCCATCATCATCCAGAACTATGATCTCATCTGCTCCAAGTATGGTTGAAAGACGATGTGCAATGGTAATTGTGGTTCTTCCCACAGACAACTTATCCAGACTCTCCTGGATATATCGTTCACTCTCGTTATCCAGCGCGCTGGTAGCCTCATCCAGAATCAGTATCGGAGGATTCTTCAGAAATACTCTGGCAATGGCTATTCTCTGCTTCTGTCCGCCAGAAAGCCTTGCACCTCTTTCTCCGACTTCTGTATCAAATTTATTTGGAAGGCTCTCTATGAAATCCAGAAGATCAGCTTTACGTGCTGCCTCTACAATTTCGTCCATAGTCGCATCAGGTTTTCCATACGCAATATTCTCTTTAACCGTACCATTGAAAAGATATACATCCTGCTGCACAATTCCGATGTATTTTCTTAAAGATTTCTGGGTTACCGTCCTTATATCAGTTCCATCAATCAGAACCTGTCCGCCCGTAACATCATAAAATCTGGGCAGAAGTGAACATAAAGTGGTTTTTCCGCCGCCGGAAGGACCCACAATAGCAACGTTTTTACCCGCCTCCACATGCAGATCGATATCCTTAAGCACCGCCTCATCATCTGCATATGAAAACGATACCTTTTTATAATCTATAACTCCCTTAACGTCAGACAATTCACCTGCGTCAGGCGCATCCACAATCTCAGGAACGGTCTCAATTACATCAACAAAGCGCTCGAAGCCCGCAAGCCCCTTCTGCAGCTGCTCAGTGAATTCCACAAGCACATTTACAGGATTTATGAAAATATTGATATACAGGGCATAGATCGCAAGATCCTCCACCGTAAGCTGCCCCTTAGCTATAAAGAAACCGCCTGCCACAAGCACTGTTACAAACATAAGTCCTTCAAAAAAGTTATTTCCCGAAAAGAACAGTGCCATACGTCTGTAGTTAGCCTCTTTTGAATCGAGGAATGCCAGATTGGACTTATCAAACTTCTCTTCCTCAATGGTTTCTCCGGTGAAAGACTTCACAACTCTGATCCCACCAAGAGTATCCTGCAAAGAAGAATTGATTCCGGCTATCTTTTTCCTGTTATCGGAGAATGTAGCTCTCATCTTCCTGTTCTGACTTATCGCAAAAACAGCCATAAACAGTACAACTGTCACCAGACACAAGGTCATCGGCACATTTATGCGCATCAGAAGGATGAAAGAACCTACAATTTTCACCACTGATATGAAAATGTTCTCCGGGCCGTGATGTGCAAGCTCAGATATGTCAAACAGATCTGATACCAGCTTACTCATCATTTCACCGGTGTTGTGCGTGTCATAATAGGAAAAAGAAAAAGCCTCGTATTTATCAAATAGCTCCTTTCTCATGCCTGATTCCATTCTGGCTCCCATCATGTGGCCCTGATATGTAACATAATATCTGCATAAAAACCTTACAACGTACATAAGCAGAAGTAATAACGCAATAACTCCCAGACGCGATAAAATAACCTGAGGGCTTTCCAAAAACAATGTTTCTCTCAATATTCGCAAAAACTGCGGAAATGTAAGATCTATAACGGAGAGCACGGATGCGCAAAGAAGATCCAGCAAAAACACTCCGATATATGGTTTATAGTATGGGATAAATTTCTTGATCAGTTTCATATAACTCCTCTGTATTTATATTTTGCAATTTTTGATTTTACACCATTTAATTTAATATTTTCAACAAAAAAAGCAAGAAAGCCATGCCCTCCTGCTTTTCATTGTCTCATTTAAATCCTGTAATAACCTGAATTTAAATACCGGATTTCTCCTTCATGGCATCAAGTTTTGCCAGACATGACTCGATACTGTTGATCAGAGTGTCAGCCTTAATGGGTTTTCTAATAAAACCAACAGCGCCGTGTTTATACACCTCAAATTCAGTATCCTCAGTCTCATTTCCGGTCATAAAAAGCACAAATATTCTGTCACTGAATTTCTCATGCATTGCATCAAGCATTTGAAATCCACTCATTCCGGGCATAACATAATCAGCAAGAACAATATCCGGATGAACTTCACCATATTTCTCCAGCGCTTCGTTACCGGAGCTTGCTTTTACGACATTATAATTGGCAGACAAAATATTTTCTGTCATCATCAAAATCATGTCATCATCATCAACTACAAGAACTGTTTTTTTCATCATAGTTACCCTCCATGATATAGAAGAAATAATTATGGCATAATCCATACTATTATTTTAATAGATTAAGCCATTAAATACTAGACGATAATTTGTACATTTTTTAAATATCAATCAATGTAAGTGTCCTGTATTTCCTGTATCTTATCAAAACAATTCACGAAAACATCAACAACTGCAGGCGCAAACTGAACACCTCTCTGTGCTATTATTTCGTTCTTTGCTTTTTCCCTGTCCCAGGGTCCCTTGTAGGACCGCCTGCTGGTAAGTGCATCATAAACGTCGGCAACTGATACTATCTGCGCATAGATAGAAATTTCATCACCGCTTATACCATCAGGATAGCCTTTACCATCCCATCTTTCATGATGCTGATAAGCAATCTGCCTTGCCATAGCAATGACTTCGCCTTTGGAATTTGACAGAATATCATTTCCGTAATTGGTATGCAGCTGCATTATTCCATACTCTTCTTTGGAAAGCGCGCCCGGTTTCTCAATAATTTCCCGGGGCACAAGAAGCTTTCCTACATCATGCATCATGGATGCGATTTTTATCTGCATTACTTCCTCATTGCTAAGTCCATACTCCTTTGCCAGAAGTGTGGAATATTCCGCCACGCGGCGTACATGCTGGCCTGTTTCACCGCTCTTTGCTTCAGAAATTTCAGCAAGGGTCTGAATAATCTCCCGCTCACTTTCCTGGAGCTCTTCCATATATTTCAGCTTTTCACCCTGAACCTTGGCATTCCTGATATTCAGGCTGGAGAACCTCACGAAGAAGATAAAAGAGATAATAGCAATAGAATTAAGCCATAAACTGTGAAGATCAAATACTCCGTTTTCTATCCCCGGAAAGATATAGTATGCCTCATATAAAGCTTCAAGCAGAAAAAACATCCCCAGCTGATAATGAAGTACCGGCCCCCATTCTATCAGGTCAGTGTGTTCCACTACATAATTCAGATCCTGCCTTGAAATAAGGCCGGCCACAATAATAACAATTACCAGTATTATCAGATATGAAACCGCATCTACAGCAAGATTAATACACAATCTGTCTATTATCACATACATGAAATATACTGTAGCCGCTATCTGAAGTTTTTCTCCCAAAATTTTAGCAAAGAGAATAACCGGCAATATAAAAGCCACTGAATCACAGAAAAATTTAAAACCAACCTCAATGCCTATCTGATAATCAGTCATCAGGCCCTGTATTCCCGGCACAATAAATGCGTTGTAGACATAGCTGTTTATAATCTCTGTTACAATTGCAACTACAGTACCGGAAAGTGCAAACATAACAAAAAAGCGTGGTAAAAACATCTTCTTTGAACCATTGCGAACAGATATCATCGCATTGGTAAATGCAAACCACACTCCCGTTAATAACCTGGCCCAATAATATGTTGCGATTACCAGTAACATAGCTACCTCTTTCAGCCCCTACCTCAAATATCCCATTATTTTGGCAGTTATTCAACAATTGGACCATATATTTTATCCAAATTTTATATAATTTATTTTTAGGTATTAAGCACCGGTAATCGCGTTTCCCTTACTTGGAAAAAGCTATCTGGGCAAAATTGTAAAATCCCTGATACCAGATGTGGAAGTCATGCCCTCCGGGGATTTCCTGCCACATGAAGTTTTCTCCGTCAGTAAATTTATCACTTAAGGAAGGCAGTGATTTTGCTGCGGCAGATGCGCTCTGGTAGGCAATTTTATCCTCTGTTCCACAGATGTTATAAAAGAAATAGATCGGATACTCCGAATCCTTAAGTATATCAGCAGTTTTCGTAGCCGGATTGCTGGTAGGTGCAGCAGAAAACGCACCAAAATAACCGAAAAGATCCGTACATTCATCAAGTCCTATATTGATTGTCTGCATGCCGCCCATGGAAAGACCTGCAATCGCCCTATGCTCTCTTGTTGCAGCCATATCGTAGCCGCCCTCCTGATAATCCGCATAAGTGCTGTAATGAGACTCCATATAAGGAATAAGATCATTTCTAAGTTCTTTTCCAAAGCAGTAAAATGAATCAATTACAGAACTGTCCTTGCTGTTTTGTTCACCGGCTCTTCCATTTGGAGTTACAACAATAAATGGCTCTATATCGCCATATAAAGTCAGATTGTCCATCAGTGCCTTTACGCGGGATGTGCTCTTATTCAGTCCCCATTCATCCTCGTCTCCTCCAATACCATGAAGAAGATACATTACGTTATATTTCTTGTCCTTGCTGTAATCAGGCGGCAGATAAACGTTAGCTTCTTTGGTAATTTCACTGCCATCACCCGCATAATCATGGGCAGTATATGAAATACG
>CAMVLM010000037.1 GCA_947168335.1 uncultured Butyrivibrio sp.
ACCTGGGAGAAAGGAGTAATCCAATCACTTTTCTAACATGATTGGATTATACGTGATTTTGAGAAGCGCTTCAAGAAAGTTCTCACAGAAATCGGAAAAGAAGAAAAGCCAATAATCTATATAGATGAAATACATAATCTCTCCGGTGCCGGTGCTGTAGGAGAGGGATCTTTTGATGCGTCAAACATGCTGAAACCTTACCTTGCCGATGGTCATATCAGATTCATCGGAGCTACAACATATGAGGAATATAAAAAGTATTTTGAGAAAAACAAGAGCCTTGTAAGACGATTTCAGAATGTCGAAATCAAGGAACCTTCCGAGGAGGAAAGCATCAGGATACTTGAAGGACTGAAGGAAAAATACGAGACCTATCATGGAGTAAAGTACGATAAAGACATTCCGTCCTATGTCGTAAAGATGAGCGCAAAGTACATAAACGAGCGTTACCTTCCTGACAAAGCAATCGACATAATAGATGAAGCCGGATCATACTGCAAACTTCATCATACAAAAGGGAAAGTATGTAAAGTTGATAAGAATGTAATAAATGAAATCCTTACAAAGATATGCCGCGTGCCGATAGAGACAGTTGAAACAGATGACATTTCAGGCCTGTCTACTTTGGAAAAACGTCTTTCAGACAAAATATTCGGACAGGATGAAGCAATAAGTCAGGTGGTAAATGCAGTCAAGTTTTCCAAGGCTGGACTTTCCGAAGAAAATAAGCCACTGGCAAGTCTTTTGTTTGTTGGCCCCACAGGAGTCGGCAAGACAGAGATAGCCAAAAGACTTGCTGAGGAGCTGGGAGTAAAGCTTGTAAGATTTGATATGAGTGAATACGGTGAAAAGCACTCAGTTGCAAAGCTTATCGGCTCTCCTGCGGGATATGTGGGCTATGAGGAAGGCGGAATCCTGACTGAAGCCATCAGGAAAAATCCATCCTCTGTACTGCTTCTGGATGAGATAGAGAAGGCGCATCCCGATATTTACAATGTGCTGCTCCAGGTTATGGATTATGCGACACTCACAGACAATCAGGGAAGAAAAGCTGACTTCAGAAACGTAGTGGTTATTATGACATCAAATGCTGGTGCCAACCGTCTTGGAAAAAGCGGAATCGGTTTTGTGAGCCAGGGGCATGATGAAAGCGTTCTGATGGAAGAGGTCAAGAGAGTCTTCCAGCCTGAATTCAGAAACAGGCTGAGCAAAGTGGTTGCTTTCAACAGCATGGATGAGAAGATGGCAGAGCTTGTTGTAAATAAAAAACTAAGTGAACTCAAGGAACAGCTTGCCCATAAGAACATATCCTTAAGCGCTGATAAAAAAGCAAAAGCACTTATACAGAAACGTGGAATCAGCCAGGAATTCGGAGCAAGAGAGGTTGACAGGGTAATAAGAAATGATATTAAGCCCTTGTTCGTAGATGAGATTCTTTTTGGAGATTTAAAAGACGGAGGAAAAATAACTCTTTCCGCAGGAAACGGAAAGTTTACCATAGCCACAAAAACTGCTTCAAAGAAGAAAAAGAGTAATCAGTAATTATGCCGGTATTCAAGCTTGATGATAAAAAAATAGTGTTTCCGGATCCGACACTGGCAGAAGATGACGGGCTTTTAGCCATTGGTGGTGACCTGTCAATGAATAGGCTTCTTCTGGCGTACAGCAATGGAATATTTCCATGGTACAACGAGGGCGAACCGATTTTATGGTGGGCACCGAAGGAAAGATTCATCATCCGCCCCGGAAATATTCATATTTCTCACTCCATGAGAAAGTTCTTCAAAAAGCATGAGGTGTATATAAGACTCAATCGGGATTTTTCCGACACGATGCACAGATGCAGATTAAAACGGGAATTTGCTGAAGGCACCTGGATCACTGATGATATGGAAAAAGCATACAAAGTACTTTCAGAAAATGGTTTTGCCGTCAGCGTGGAGGCATATATTAATGATGCGCTGGCAGGAGGGCTTTACGGTGTCAGTCTTGGTAAATGTTTCTTTGGTGAGAGCATGTTCTCTGACATGGAAAATGGTTCAAAGATTGCCCTGATACTGTTTTCAAAAGTGCTGGAAGAAAACGGGTATGTGATGATCGACTGCCAGTTTGAGACAGAACACCTAAAGAGCATGGGCGGCGAGACCATAAGCTTTGAGGAATACAGAGAACTATTAGACTGTGGATTTGTTATTGTCAGGAGACCTTGATCATAATAGTTTTTGTTGCTTTTTTCATATGAAGTTACTTTACTTTTAATTTGTAGTATTTGTTTATCTTGCAGGATTTTAGTTTTTTCGCATTCGCTTTTTTCTGCTTTCCGGAAATTTTGCAGGTTGCTTTTGTATTTATTCCCCAAAATGGATTTTTGCCTACTTTTATCTTATAGTTTGACTTTATGATGATTGTCTTTAGAGTCTTATTTCCCTTAAACGCTTCATTTCCAATAGACACAACTTTATATTGTGTTCCGCAATAAACAACTTTAGATGGTAAATTCAATTTTGTGGCGGTTCCTTTATATCCGATAATGGAAACGTCACTTCCGTTGCTTAATACCTTATATTGCAAGCCATCCTTGATAAATTGCGATACTTTTTCGCTTTTTTCAATGATTCCATTATCCCATTCACAAATAAAGTATAACTCAGATTCACTTATTCCATTGTAAGTGAAATCTCCATCCCGAAATCTGAGTATAATTTTCAGCTTTTGCACTGATATTACACAACGAGAACATACACAACAATGACAAAATAGCTAATAAAAACCTTCTCTCACTTCTCATAAAAACCCCTTTCCTTATTTGATATAAGTTTTTTCCTCTTTTTAGCTGTTCCCTCAGAAGAACGCTTGCAATTAATATCAATCCTAGCACAAAAAACTTATATATCTCTTAAACATATATTAACAATGGCTGTTAGAAAAATGCCCCTTGTTTTTTAGCTAAATTAGATTAAAATTAAGTTAAAATAATCAAAGCAAAGAGGATTTCTTATGGATATAAAATACATAGAAAAGAATAGGATATTTGTAATTGAAACCCCTGATACCAGCTACTGTATAGCTGCTTTTGATGAAGAGGGGTTCCCCTGCCATATGTATTATGGGGATAAAATAAGTACCTCGGATCTGACATATGTTTTAAAAATGTTGGAGCCCGGGTACACTGCATCTTCCAATATGCGTGACAGAAGTTCATTTCTGGACAGATTCCCTTTTGAGTATTCCACAAACAATGTGGGCGATTACAGAAAAAGCAGCATAGAGATTACGGATAAAAACGGACACAGCGGGGTTAATCTGTGCTATGAGTCACATAAGATTTTTAAGGGTAAAAAAGGCTTACAGGGACTTCCTGCAACCTTTGGAAATGAAAGTGATTCCATGACACTTGAGATAACTCTGGCCGATAAAGTTATCGGACTTAAGGCGGTTCTTTCATATAGCATATTTGAGGGACTTGATGCGATAGCGCGATCAGTCAGACTAATAAACTCTTCTGATGAGCCGATCAGAATTGACAGTGTTATGTCCATGACAATGGATATGGATAATGATGGATACAAGCTCCTTACACTCCCGGGATCATGGGGAAGAGAAAGGGCGATGGATTTCCGCGAAATAGGCTTTGGTGATACTTCCGTTGAATCATTCAGGGGAGAGTCTTCACATCAGTTCCAGCCATTTATGGCTCTTGTTCAGAACGGAGATTCACAGGAACAGGGAAAAGTATATGGATTCTCATTTGTATATTCAGGAAACTTTGAAGCGGGTGTCTGCAGAAGTCAGTTTGACAGCCTGAGGCCTTATATGGGAATCTGCCGTAAGAACTTTTCCTGGAAGCTTCTTGGCGGAGAAGAATTCCAGGCTCCTGAAGTTATCATGACCTACTCATCCGAAGGACTTGGCAAAATGACCAGGACCTTCCATGATCTTTACAGAAACCATCTGATAAGAAGTCCGTATAAAGACAGGGAAAGACCGATACTTATCAATAACTGGGAAGCGACTTACTTTGATTTTGACAGTGATAAGCTGATCGCCATCGCAAAAGAAGCAAAGAAGTGCGGCATAGAGATGCTGGTTATGGACGATGGCTGGTTTGGTGAGAGGAATGACGATAATTCCAGCCTTGGTGACTGGTATGTTAACGAGAATAAGCTAAAGGGTGGATTAAAAAAACTTGTTGATGAAGTAAACTCCATAGGGCTTAAATTCGGTATCTGGATGGAACCTGAGATGATCTCGCCTGTATCAAAGCTCTACGAGGAACATCCTGACTGGGCTATTCAGATTCCGGGAAGAGAACCCTGCAGAAGCAGAAATCAATTTGTGCTTGATCTCACAAGAAAAGAAGTATTTGATTATGTTTATGGTAGAATAAAAGATGTATTAAGCTCAGCTAATATTGAATATCTGAAATGGGATATGAACAGACAGCTTTGCGATCTCGGATCTCCGGGTCTTGAAAGTGACAGACAGGGAGAACTCAGTCACAGATATGTACTTGCTGTTTATGCGCTGATGGAAAAACTGGTTTCTGATTTCCCGAATCTTCTTTTGGAGAACTGTTCGGGAGGCGGAGCAAGATTTGATGCAGGAATGCTTTATTACAGCCCGCAGATATGGTGCTCTGATGATACAGATGCCATAGAGAGGCTTAAGATTCAGGAAGGTACAAGCCTTATTTTTCCGCTCAGCACTATGGGAGCACATGTATCTGACTGTCCTAATCATATGGTCGGAAGAACCACTCCTTTTAAGACGAGAGGAGATGTTGCACTTGCAGGAACATTTGGCTATGAGCTTGATATAACCAGAATTTCAGAGGATGACAGAGCGGAAATTCCGCATCAGGTGGAGACCTACCATAAGTATAATGAGCTTGTAAGAAGCGGAGATTATTACAGAATAGCTTCATATCAGAGAAACAGGGAATATGATGCTTATGCTGTTATAAGCAGGGATAAGACAAGAGCCCTTATCACTTATGTTCAGGTCATTGCAGGACCTAATGCCAAAAAAAGAATTATTAAGGTTAACGGACTTGATGATCAAAAAGCCTACAGGATTGATGGTACAGATAAGGTAATACTCGGGTCAACCATCAGAAATGTTGGGCTTCAGATACAGAATGCAGGCGGAGATTTCAGGTCTGAACTGATATATCTGGTTTCTGTGGAGAAATAAAAATTATGATTAGGGGTTAGTGTTATGCCGAAGAAAACAACAATGTCCGATATTGCCGCTGAGCTTGGGATCAGTACTGTTACAGTATCCAAAGCATTGTCCGGTCAAAAGGGTGTCAGCGTGGAAATGCGTCAGAAAATAATCGATCTTGCGCAGGAGAGAGGTTATCAGAAGTCACTGGGTGGAAAGTCACAGGAAAATTATAAGATAGGTGTTCTTATAGGAGCCCGGTATCTTGGTAATATTGATTCATTCTATGGACACATGTATCAGATTTTTTCTGCAAAAGCAGGCAAACATGGTGCTTTCACCATGCTGGAGCTGCTGAGTGTCGAGGACGAGATGAATCTGGTCTATCCCAGGCTGATAGGAGATGGAAACGTTGATGCAGTGGTCATAATGGGAACTCTTTCTGAGGAGTATCTCGCAATGCTTGACGACGAGCTGGAGACACCTGTTTTCTATATGGACTTTGCTGACAGACAGCACAAAAAGGATTCTGTTGTATCGGGAAGTTTTTATGGTGCATATATTCTGACAAATTACCTCTTTGACAGGGGGCACAGGGACATAGGATTTGTTGGAACTCTTTTAACGACTCCTTCGATTACGGACAGATATCTTGGATATGCAAGATCAATGATGGAGCACGGCGTAAAGATAAATGAAGCCTGGGTGTTAAATGATCGTGATGCGGACAATAAGGGGCTTGATCTTGAAAAGAATATCAAGTGGCCAAAGGGTAAGCTGCCCACAGCTTTTGTTTGTAACTGTGACCTTACAGCCAGTATGTTCATACAGTACCTCAGAAATAAAGGTATAAGTGTTCCTGATGATATCTCGGTTGTTGGATATGATGACTTTGTATATGCAAACAGCACGGAAATAGGAATCACCACCTATAAAGTTGACATGGAAGAGATGGTAAGAAGAACCCTGAAAAGAATATTCCACACACTAAGAGGTGAAAGCTACAGAGGCGGCCTTAGTATAGTAGAGGGCTATCTCATAGAAAGAGAAAGCGTAAAGAGTATTTAAAGAGAGCTTTTAACAGAATAAGGTATATAACGAAAGAGCATTTTCAATTGGTATTTTTGCCAAAAAGAAGATGCTCTTTTTGTTTATTAAGTAGATTTTAGGTAAATTAAGCTAAAATGATTGATTAATGTGAATTAATATATAAAATACTAATTAGCTAAAAACTACTTAAATAGGAGGGTAAAATGAATAAGAAAAAAGTTTTGGCATTGGTAACAGCTACAACCATGGCAGCATCACTTATCGGATGCGGAAGTGGATCTGACACAGCAGCTACAAATGCTGATAGCACAGAAAAGACAGAAACAGAGAGCAGTACTGAGGAAGCTGCAAGTGAAACAGAGACTTCTGAAGAAGCTTCAGATGAGGCAGCAGGAGATGCAGAGAGTACAGAAACTGCTCAGGCAGGAGAGCTTTCATACACATCACTCAGTCTTGACGACAACAAGGATTTAACAGCTTCAATCAAATTCCTTCATCACAAGACAGACCGCGAGGAAGACGGAACAATTGCAAACATGATAGCTGAGTTCAACAAAGACTTCCCCGGAATCACAGTTACAACAGAGGCAGTTACAGATTATGCGGATGATGCACTCCTTCGTCTTTCAACAGGTGACTGGGGAGACATAATGTTCATCCCTGCTGTGGATAAGACAGACCTTGCTACATACTTCATGCCTCTTGATACTTTTGATAACTTATCAAAGGAACTTAACTTCGTAGATAACTGGGAGTTTGGCGGAAACTGCTATGGTATCCCTTACATGGCAAATGCACAGGGTATGCTTTACAACAAGAAGGTTTTTGAGGATGCAGGAATTACAGAGCTTCCCAAGACTCCTGATGATTTTATTGCAGCACTTGAGGCTATTAAGGATAAGACAGATGCGATTCCGCTTTACACAAACTATGCTGCAGGCTGGACAATGGGCGCATGGGATGCTTATGTAGGATGCGTTTCCAACGGCGATAACACATATGCAAACCAGAAGCTCGTACATACAAAAGAGCCTTTCGCTGATCCCGGTGATGGAACAGGTGCTTACAACGTTTACAAGATTCTCTATGATGCATGTGCTAAGGGGCTTATCGAAGATGACTATACAACAACAGACTGGGAAGGCTGCAAGGGCATGCTCAACAGAGGTGAGATCGGAACAATGGTTCTCGGTTCATGGGCATACGCTCAGATGCAGGAAGCAGGAGATACTCCTGAAAATGTTGGTTACATGCCCTTCCCCATCACTGTTAACGGCAAGCAGTATGTAAATGCAGGCGGTGACTATAACTACTGCATCAACGTAAACTCTTCTGATGAAAACAAGCTTGCTTCACTTATTTTTGTTAAGTGGATGGTTGAAAAGTCCAACTGGTGCTACAACGAAGGCGGCTACACAGTAGTGAAGGGGGGCAAGAACCCTGAGATGTATTCAGCATTTGATGGCTGTGAAGTTCTTTCAGATCAGGCTGCACTTTCAGGTGAAGAGACATACCTTAACGATATGAACTCTGAGTCAGAGCTTTCAATCAATGCAGGCGGTAATGACAAGGTTCAGCGTATTGTTGAAGCAGGTGCTACAGGATCAGAGAGTTTTGATGACATCATGGCTGACTGGAATAAGAAGTGGCAGGATGCCCAGGAAGAGCTGGGAATAGAAGTTCTTTACTGATTAATCTTTCTTCGTAGCCGGAGAGGAGGTTTTCTCTCCGGCTATATTTTGCAAAAAATGTAGATTTGTCTTAGGTAACGACCAAAATGGAGTATAAATTGCGATGAAGCATAAAAAATCATTTAATCAATGGATACACAGTAGAGATGGACAGAAGGTACTTGTGATGTTTGCATTTATGATCGTACCGCTTCTTCTTTTGTTTGTATTTACTTATTTACCCTTCGGTAAGATGTTCAGTTTTAGTTTCTACAATATGAAATATGTAGGAGCCCGCAAATTTGTCGGGTTGAAGAATTATATAAAAGTATTTCAGAGAGATGACTGTTTCGGAGCCTTAAAGCTCAGCCTTTATTATATGCTTGGCTCTGTTGTGCAACTCTCACTTGCATTATATCTTGCAACAATTCTCAGCTTTAAAGTAAAGGGCGGAAATATTTTTAAAGGCTTCATGTTTTTCCCTTTTCTTATAAACGGTATAGCAATCGGTTTTATTTTTAAGTTTTTCTACACCAGAGGCTTTGTGTTCGATACAGTTCTTCAGTGGTGCGGTTTCCAGCTGGATAATCTCCCGTACTGGTTAAGAGATCAGAGAATAAACAACTTCTCGCTGGTTGGAACATCGGTGTGGAGATATTTTGGCCAGAACATGGTTTTATTCATAGGGGCAATTATGTCTGTTGACGCAGAGCTTTATGAGGCTGCGATGCTCGATGGAGCCAACAGATTTCAGCAGTTTAAATATATTATCATGCCGAGCATAAAGACGATTATCACGCTTAACGTAATCCTTTCCATTACAGGTTCACTCAGTGCTTTCGAACCACCCTATGTTATCACGGATGGTGCAAATGGAACGGGAACATATTTTGTGGTAATGCATCAGATCGCGCATACTCAGCAAAAGGTAGGACTTGCTTCTGCCATGGCAATCGTGCTGCTTTTGATCATTTTTATAGCAACTATTCTGCAGAAGCTGTTCTTTAAATATGTATTCAGAAGTGCCGAGGATGAAGATCCAAGGGCAGCAATAAGAAGAGAAAGAGCTGTTGCAAGAAGCATTAAAAAGCTGGAAAAGAAGTCAGCAGTTGGAGGAAAGTAAAATGAATATATTATACAAAATCGGTAAGGGTGCGCTGACCTTTGCAAAATATTTCTCACTTGTATTCTTTTCCTTTTTTGCAGTACTTCCGGTTGTATCGTGCTTTATTACAGCCTTTAAAACAGATCAGGAATATCAGACAACTAATGTAATGACAATGCCAAAGAGCTGGCTCAACTTTGAAAACTTCATTCAGGCATTTAATAAAGCCGGAATGGGCAGAGCCTTTTTAAACTCAACCATTATTCTGATCTGTGTTCTTTTCTTCTCAGTAATGATCGGAACACAGCTTGCATATGTGCTTAACAGATTCAAGTTCTTTGGAAATACAATCATCAGAGCGCTGTTTTTGTTTGCATCACAGCTTCCCGGTGTAGCCATGCAGATTGCTGTCTACGAGATCATGTACAACCTTGGGTTCATCAATTCACTCATCGGCTACATTATCATGATGTGTGGAACCGATATCATTTCGATTTATATTTACATACAGTTCTTCGAGAATATCGATTACTCACTTGATGAATCAGCAATTATTGATGGTGCAAATTATTTCACCATTTTCTACAAGGTATTATTCCCGCTCTTAAAGCCTGCTATTGTAACAAGCTGCATTTTAAAGGGTGTGGGAACATACAATGAGTATTACTGTGCAAACCTCTATCTTCAGGACAAGAACAAATATGCTACAGTAGCAACATCACTGTACACCTTTGTGGGACCTTTAGGCAGCAAATACAACCTTATCTGTGCGGGAGTTATAATTTCACTTTTACCTGCGCTCATAGTGTTCATTCTCTGCCAGAAACAGATTTATTCAGGACTTACAGCAGGTGCTGTTAAGGGTTAAGAAGGAAAGAGGTATAAGGAATTGGTTACTAAAGTTAAGAATCATCTGGTTAATGACATCATCCCCTTCTGGAAGGGATTAAGAGATGATGAACATGGCGGATACTATGGTTTTCTTGGTTATGACCTTAAGCTTGACAGAGAGGCTGAAAAGGGCTGCATTCTGAACAGCAGGATTTTGTGGTTCTTTTCAAGTGCATACACACTTCTTAAGGACGAAACACTTCTGGATGAAGCAAAGCACGCTTACAGTTTTATGACAGATAATTGTCTGGACAGTGAAAACGGCGGAATATTCTGGTCCATGACCTATGACGGCAAAGTGCTTGATTCAACAAAACATACATACAATCAGGCATTTGCAATTTATGCCTTGTCTGCATACTACGAGGCATCCGGTGATAAAGCTGCGCTGGAGAAGGCAAAAGGGCTTTTCAACACGATCGAGACCAAATGTAAAGATAAAAAGGGTTACCTCGAAGCATCAGACAGAGAGTTCCATAAAATAGAAAATGACAAACTTTCTGAAAACGGAGTTATGGCGGACAGGACCATGAATACTTTTCTTCATGTTCTTGAAGCCTATACAGAGCTATACAGAGTCGGAAAATTCCCTGAGGTTAAACAGGTTCTTGAAAACATGCTCACTCTTTTCTCCGTGATGATCTACAACAAGGAGCTTCACAGACAGGAAGTATTTTTCGATGATGATTACAATTCTATTCTTGATCTTCACAGCTACGGACATGACATTGAGACTTCCTGGCTGATGGACAGAACGGTTGAGATTATCGATGACGAAACACACTTCTGGAGCCAAAAGATAACACCTATTACAAAGGATCTTGCAAGAGAGATTTTTGATGTGGCATTTGACGGAAGATCACTTGCTTATGAATGTGATAAAGGCAAAGTTAATCAGAAAAGAGTATGGTGGGTACAGGCTGAAACAGTAGTAGGATTTCTTAATGCTTATGAAAAATCAGGCTGCACTGAAAAGAAGTATTTAGAGGCCGCAAAGAGCTGTCTGGATTTCATTTTTGAATATGTGGCAGATAAAAGAAGCGGTTCAGAGTGGTACAGTGAAGTTACAAAAGACGGTGAACCAATCGAGAATCTTCCAATAGTTGAACCATGGAAATGTCCTTATCACAACGGTAGAATGTGTATAGAGATTATTAAAAGAATGGAGTGCGAAAAATGATTCATCCCAAATATTATGAACTTTTAAAGAGTCAGGAAGAACTGATTAAAAAACCGAATAAAAAGAGCAGTTTTTACAACGGAATTTATGACAGATATGAGAATCCTGTTCTCACCAGAGAACATGCACCAATATTCTGGAGATATGATCTTAATGAGGAAACCAATCCTTATTTCATGGAGAGACTTGGTATCAATGCAGTAATGAATTCCGGTGCTATATATTTAAATGGCAAATATTATCTTGTTGCACGAGTAGAAGGTGCAGACAGAAAATCATTTTTCGCAGTTGCAGAAAGTGACAATGGCGTGGAAGGCTTCAGATTCTGGGACTATCCCGTAACACTGCCCGATACTGTTGCGGCTGAGACCAATGTTTATGATATGAGACTTACACAGCATGAAGATGGCTACATCTATGGCGTTTTCTGCTCAGAATCAAAGGATACCAAAAATGCCGATCTTTCTGCAGCTGTGGCTGAGGCAGGAATTGTGAGAACAAAGGATCTTAAAACCTGGGAGAGACTTCCTAACCTTGTTACAAAGCGTTCACCTCAGCAGAGAAACGTTGTTCTTCATCCTGAATTTGTTGATGGTAAGTATGCCTTTTACACAAGACCCATGGATGATTTCATTGAGACAGGATCAGGAAGCGGCATAGGCTTCGGACTTTGCGATGACATAGAGCATGCAGTTATCGATGAGGAAAAGATGACAAGTATCAGAAGATATCATCAGATCACTGAAGCAAAGAACGGAGCAGGAGCAGTTCCCATTAAAACAGAAAAGGGATGGATCCATATAGCTCACGGCGTAAGAAATACGGCAGCAGGACTTCGCTATGTAATTTATGCATTTGCAACTGATTTAAAGGATCCTTCAAAGGTAATCGCTGAGCCTTCAGGTCTTTTGATCGGACCAAGACAGGCCGAGCGTGTTGGAGATGTCAGCAACGTTGTATTTACAAACGGTGCGATTGTTAATGAGAAAAACGAAGTCTTCATCTATTACGCATCATCTGATACGAGACTTCATGTGGCAACAACCACCATCGACAAGCTGATCGATTACGTGTTTAATACACCCCGGGATCCCGGAAGAAGCCCGGACTGCGTAAAGCAGAGATGTGAACTGATAGCAGGAAATCTGGAACTTTTAAAGAATGAGTAAAGGAGATAAGAAATGGCAAAATACAAAATGATAAGTGAACCATTAAAG
This sequence comes from uncultured Butyrivibrio sp., assembly GCA_947168335.1. Lineage (GTDB taxonomy): Bacteria > Bacillota > Clostridia > Lachnospirales > Lachnospiraceae > Butyrivibrio. The sequence goes on from CAMVLM010000037.1 coordinate 12,277, forward strand.
AATATGCCCTGGCAGGAGGGCCCTTCTGAATTCGAGGGAGCACCTGTATGGAGATACAAGGAAAATCCTATCATCAACAGAAATCCCGTTCCCGGTGTTGCCAGAATTTTTAACAGTGCAGTAATGCCCTATGAAGGTAGATTTATCGGTGTGTTCAGAGGAGAACAGACTAACGGTATTCCGTATATTTATTTAGGACACAGTGATGATGCCATTCACTGGGATTTTGAGAGAAACAAGATTCCTTTTGTTGATAAGGATGGAAATCCTTTTATGCCCAGATATGCATATGATCCCAGACTTGTTAAGGTAGAGGATACTTACTACATCATCTGGTGCCAGGATTTTTACGGTGCATCAATTGGAATGGCTAAAACAAAGGATTTCAAGACCTTTGAGAGACTAGAGAATCCCTTCATTCCTTTCAACAGAAATGCAGTTTTATTCCCCAGAAAAATCGGTGGAAAATTCATGCTTCTTTCAAGACCTTCAGACAGCGGTCATACTCCTTTCGGTGATATTTTCCTTTCTGAAAGTCCTGATATGGAATACTGGGGACATCACAGACATGTAATGGAACGTTCTCCCGAGTGGTGGGAATCAGTCAAGATCGGAGGAGGTGCAGCACCCATTGAGACAAGCGAAGGCTGGCTCATGTTCTATCACGGTGTCAGCAGTACCTGCAATGGCTTTGTTTATTCCATCGGAGGCGCTATACTTGATATAGATAATCCTTCAATCGTTAAGTATCGCTGTGAAAATTTCATTCTGACTCCCGAAGAGTGGTACGAGGAGAGGGGCTTTGTTCCCAATGTGTGCTTCCCCTGCGCTACACTTCATGACAGCGAGACCGGAAGGATTGCTATATACTACGGAGCTGCTGACAGTTATGTTGCTCTCGCATTTACAAGACTTGACGATATTATTGATTACATTAAAGAACATTCTGTTGTTCGTGAGAGTGATACAGAGTTAGGAATAAGATAAGGTTTGGTTATGATTTCATTTGATGAGAAAAAGGCAATAGCGAATCATGGAGATATGGTGAGACTCGCCAAAGTGTTTAGAAAGCTCGAAGCAGGAAATAGTGTAATCATATGCTTCCTTGGGGGATCTATAACCCAGGGAAGCCTTTCATCCACACCCTATACCTGCTACGCCTACAAAGTGTATGAGTGGTTTAAGGAGACTTTTCCCCGGGGAGAGATAAAGTATGTAAACGCAGGTGTCGGTGGTACAACTTCTGCTTTCGGAGCGGCAAGGTGTGACAGAGACGTGCTAATGCATGATCCTGATCTGGTTCTTGTGGAGTTTTCCGTCAATGATGAGTGCGATGAATATTTCTATGAAAGCTATGAAGGACTAATAAGAAAGCTTCTTTACAGTGAGAAGAAGCCTGCGGTTTTCTCTATTTTTAACTTCTTTTATGAAAACGGAAAAAGTGCGGAGAGACTTCATTCCAAGGTGGCAAGATACTATGGTATTCCGGCAGTATCAATGCACGGAGCAATCTATGAGGATATTTTATCAGGGAAAATCCGCGATATAGCTGAGCTTTCTCCTGATGGGCTTCATCCCAATGATACCGGCCATGATCTGCTTGGCAGGGTAGTGACTAATCTTTTTGGGACCCTGTATGATGAATTTAAGGGAAACCGTGACACAGATGAAGATGATATAGAAGTGAAAAAACCTCTTACAGCCAATTCTTTCGAGTCTGCACAAAGGCTGGATAATAGGGATTTCAAGGCACTTCTTTCCGGATTTGTTGAGGACGGATCACCTCAGGCAGATGTGACGGACTGTTTTAAAAACGGATGGCTTGGCAAAAGGAAAAATGACAGGATAGTCTTTGAGCTTGATGGTGAAAATGAGTGTACCGGAATTGCGATTCAGTACGATAAAACAATGAAGCGTCCGGCACCGGTTGCGGCAGTTACCATAGACGGAAATCAGTCGGAAAAGATCATCATAGATTCGGCATTTGATGAAACCTGGGGAGACCTTCTTGATATCAGGCAGCTTTTTTTGCATGAAAAGAAGGGGCCTCATAAACTGGAAGTGGAAATCATTGATGATAAAGAAGGAAAGGCAGTACCTTTCAATGTTGTATCAGTCATCATCACAAAATAATTATATTGAAATGGAAGATCAGCTATGTTCAGAAAAGATTTTATATGGGGCGTTGCAGCCAGCTCATATCAGGTTGAAGGAAGAGATGTAAATGATGGAGCAGGTGAAAACATCTGGGACGCTTTTATCAGGGAAGGTCACATTGAAGATGGCTCAAATGCAGATATAGCGTGTGATATGATCCACAGATATAAAGAAGACTTCGCCATAATGCGCATGATGGGGATTAAGGCTTACAGGTTTTCCATCAGCTGGAGCAGGCTTATTCCTGACGGAATCGGTGAAGTGAATTCAAAGGCTGTGGAGTTTTACAGGGATATGCTAAAGTGCATGAAGGAGAATGGCATCAGGCCGTTTATTACGCTTTTCCACTGGGAATATCCTCTTGTTCTTGAGGAAAAAGGCGGTTTTGTAAACCCGGAAAGTCCCGGGTGGTTTGAGCGTTACGCAGAGGTTGTAGGTGAGAGCTTTTCTGATCTTTGTTCTGACTTTATTACCTTTAATGAGCCACAGTGTACCATAAGCCTTGGCTATTCCAGAGGCTTCCATGCACCTGGTAAGAAGCTTCCGCTGAGGGATACGCTTTTTGCTGCACACAATCTTTTAAAGGCACATGGTCTTGCTGTTAAAGCGCTCAGAAGAACAGCAAAGGGTGCCAGGATCGGATATGCACCTACATGTGGTGTTGCGTATCCTGCCACTGATTCACCTGCAGATATTGAGGCAGCAAAAAAGAGATACTTTGGTTTTGACGAGGATCTGGAGAACTGGGCATGGAATGTTTCATGGTTCCTTGATCCTGTAATTTTAGGAAAATATCCCAAGGAAGGTCTTGAGCTTTTTGCTGACAGTCTTTTTGAGATAACTGATGAAGACATGGAGCTTATCAGCCAGCCGATAGATTTTATCGGACAGAATATCTACAACGGCTATCCCATCAAGGCAGGAGAGAATGGCGAGATAGTCTATGCAGAAAGAGAAAAGGGATATAACCGCACAGCAATGGGATGGCCGGTTACACCAAACGTCTTATACTGGGGACCGAAGTTTCTTTATGAGAGATATCACAAGGATATTCTTATAACGGAAAACGGCATGGCTGCATGTGATGTGGTTGCTCCTGATGGAGGAATTCATGACGGCAGCAGAATAGCTTTTCTCGATAAGTATATCGGTTTCCTTCAGAAAGCAGCAGATGAAGGCGTATCCCTGTCAGGCTATTTCCACTGGAGTTATTGCGATAACTTTGAATGGACAGATGGCTATTCAAAAAGATTTGGTCTTGTTTATGTGGATTATCCGAGTCTTAAGCGAACAGTCAAGGATTCCGGCTTCTGGTATAAAAAGGTTATTGAAACAAACGGAGGTGTTCTTTCCATCAACAACAGTTTTAAAGAACCAATATTCCTCGAGCCTCATTTCACGCATAATATCTGGGGCGGATCAAAACTCAGAGAAGTGTATGGATATGACATAGAAGGGGATGATATCGGAGAGTGCTGGGGAATCTCTGCACTTCAGGGCGGAGCATCCGTTGTTAAAAGCGGACCTTTCAGAGGAATCGGACTTGATGAACTTTACAGGTATCACAGCGAGCTCTTTGGAACGGAACATGACAGATTCCCTCTTCTTACCAAGATCATTGATGCAAAGTCAGATCTTAGTATCCAGGTTCATCCTGATGACGAATATGCAGGAGTACATGAGAACGGAGCTCTTGGAAAAACCGAGTGCTGGTACGTTCTTGACTGCGACGAAGACGCCAGTCTTGTGGTGGGACATAATGCCGAAACAAGGCAGGAGCTTTCTGACATGATGGATCAGGGCAGATGGAATGATCTTATCAGAGAAGTGAAAATCTCTAAAAATGACTTTATCCAGATCGATCCCGGAACTGTTCATGCTATTAAGGGCGGAGTTGTCGTACTTGAGACACAGCAGAACAGCGACATCACATACAGGCTCTATGATTATGACAGACTCTGGAACGGTAAAAAGCGAGAGCTTCATGTTGATAAGTGCAAAGACGTTATTACCGTGCCTGCAAAAGAGGCAGGTGAATCCATCGTACACGATACTGACAAAAGTCAGGGCGTTAAGCTTCTTCACAGCTGTAAGTATTACAGTGTTTCAAGGGTAAATGTAACATCGGAACTTGAAATGGATGTTGATGACAGATATATGCTTGTATCTGTTATTGAGGGAGATGGCCTTATCGGAAGCCATCCCATAAAGTCCGGGGATCATTTTATTCTTCCTGTTGGATATGGCAGGGCTGTATTTACTGGGAACATGAAAATGATCGTCTCAACTGAATGATAGTGATATCGCTTAATAAAAACGCGCACCATATTTCCTTTTTCGGGAAATACGATGCGCGCATTTTTTATGCGTTGGGATTTCGAAAACGAACAAGCTGGGTTAATCTGAAGCCAATCCTGATACCTGTGAGCATTATTACGATTGTGACCATAATAACAGTAATGCTTTCCACAGGTTGGATATCACAGATCATCATCAGAAGGACAAAAAAATAAAATGAATGCTTTGTTTCAAAATTCCCTGTTCGCAGGAGTAACATTAAGCCTTGTTTCATACATGATAGGGGTATTTCTCAAGAAAAAATTCAAACTGGGAATATTTAATCCGCTGTTAATAGCCATAATTTTGTCATGTACGACATTAGTGGTAGGAAAAATAGATTATGAAGTATATAACGAAGGTGCAAAATATTTAAGTTATCTGCTTACTCCGGCTACGGTATGTCTTGCAATTCCTCTTTATGAGCAGTTTGAATTATTAAAGAAGAATTATAAAGCAGTCCTGTTTGGATTATTGGCCGGAACAGTGACAAGCTTGACAACTGTTTTGGTTTTATCTGTTTTATGCGGTTTATCACATGAAGAATATGTGACACTTCTTCCCAAGTCCATTACAACAGCTATAGGAATGGGAGTTTCCGAGGAATTAGGAGGATATGTCACGATTACAGTGGCTGTCATTATTATTATAGGAGTTCTTGGAAATATGTTTGGGGAGCTTGTATGCAAGATAGCACATATAGAGGAACCCATAGCAAAAGGACTGGCTTTTGGAGCAAGCTCACACGCCATTGGAACAGCCAGGGCCATAGAGATAGGTGATGTAGAAGGTGCCATGAGCGGACTTGCCATAGCTGTATCAGGTATTTTTACGGTTCTTTTATCGTCTGTTTTTGCAAGCCTTCACTGAACGCAAAGATCCAAATTTTCAGAGTGTAAAATGTATTAACCTAAGAAAAAGCTATTTATGGAAATAATGGTTTAGTTTTTGCAAAAATCCGCAGTAAATGCGGATTTTCTTATGTTTTTTTTACATTCTTTTAATATGATTATGTTATAATCAAAAATAATATGCTTGTAAGGAAGGAATGCAATGTTCACTTACATAAAACCCGAGTTCATGATCCATGCTTTTTGTCAGCAGCGGGACACGACACTGTTGGAACGCAGTATTTGTGTTGCCCGTCTTGGTGATTTTGGGGTCATGATGGAGAAAGTGAACGATGAAGCCTTTTCCCTCAGTCTTGAAAATGTATCTGACGGCGCTATGTATGCCGGTAAAATCTTTAATATCAAAAATCTGAAAGCAGAAGATGTCACACCTATTGTTGAGTCACTTTTCAGGCAGATGCAGGTTATCAATGAAAAGGAGACCTTTGATAAACGTGAGACGATCTGGAAGTGGTATGCCCTCAGCTGGCTGGACAGTCAGGATATTTCTCCTGATGAATATCTGGATAACAGGCTGGGACATATTGGCGCGGATGATTATCCGCACTGGAAGAGTTTTGAGGAATATATATCCCAGGATTACCTGAGCGTAGCTCAGACCATGGACATAATTTCAAGATATGCCGGTGATGATGAAGAAAAGGAAAAATTCAAGAAATTTGCAGCCAAGGATATCGTAGAGATCAGACAGCGGCACTCCCTTGAAGCCATGCAGGAGGAGTTTGCAGCCAGGACTGAAGGATATGAGACCAAAAAGACTTATGGTTTTGGAATCGAAGTAGTTGCTGATTCCAGAATGGAAGCCAGAGAAAAACTCGAGGCACTTTTGAAAGATACGCTTGAAGGAGAGTTTATCATTCGCGGTTAATGACCGATATATTCTTTGACAGTTCTTTTTTGACTAAATGAGGGCATTGTTATGAAGAATAAGATAAGCAGATTTTTGGTGACATTTGCTTTTGCGGTTATCCTGTCTTTAATAGTTTTTCCAAACAGAGCAGGAGCTACAACCCTTGAAGCAGTTGAAAGTGAAGAAGATAATTTGCAGGTCACGGTAGGACAGGATGATGATGGAAACACCACCGTAACCTATAAAAATCACGTTTTTACAAGAAAATACAACGGCTGGTATATTCCTTCAGCCTATATTTATAATGGCTCTGAGCTTGCTAAATACCTTGATAAAAGGGTTGCATTTACAAAGAGAACCAGCGTGCGTTACGATGGATTTCTTTTTATTAAGATGGCAGGTGGATGGTACAGACACGAGCTTCATATAAATGATGGCAGAGCGCTTGCCAATGCGTTCAACAAAGCTGCAGGTATTACAAGCACATACAATCCATATGGCATAGAAGTAAACGGACAACAACAATAGGAGTTATATGACACAGGAAGAAAACAAGATGGGCACTTTGCCCGTGAAGAAACTTATCATTACCATGTCGCTGCCTATGATGGCGTCGATGCTGGTTCAGGCACTTTATAACGTAGTTGACAGTATATTTGTTGCACAGATCGATGAGGCGGCGCTTACTGCCGTAACCCTTGCTTTCCCGATGCAGAACCTTATGATATCGCTGGGAGCAGGTACCGGAGTCGGTATGAATGCGCTTTTATCCAGATCACTCGGAGAGAAAAAATTTGACAGAGCAGATGAAGCGGCTAACACAACGCTTCTCTTAACATTGATCAATTATCTGATATTTTTGATAATTGGTTTATTTTTTGTGGAGCCATTTATCAGAACACAGACCAGTGATCCGCTGATAATAAGCTACGGTGCAACCTATCTCAGAATTGTTTCATGCGTTTCGATAGGAGTCTTTTTCCAGATTACTTTTGAGCGAATGCTACAGTCCACCGGACGTACATTTTTCAGTATGGTATCACAGATGACAGGTGCCATTATCAATATAATAATGGATCCTATCCTTATTTTCGGAATGTTTGGTTTTCCTAAAATGGGTGTTGCAGGTGCTGCGGCAGCAACAGTGCTTGGACAGCTTGTTAGTTCATGCGTGGGACTTTACTGTAACCTTAAGAAGAATCACGATATTCACCTGAACTTAAGACTCATGTTCAGCCCTAAAGCTGCTGTTGTAAAAGAAATCTATTTTGTAGGTGTGCCTTCAATCCTGATGATGTCCATAGGTTCCGTAATGACATATCTGATGAACCTGATACTTATAGCATTTTCAACTACAGCAACTGCTGTGTTTGGTGTGTATTTCAAGCTTCAGAGTTTCTTCTTTATGCCCATATTCGGACTGAACAACGGACTTATTCCGGTACTTGCATACAACCTCGGTGCACGAAATAAAAAGAGAATCAATGAAGCACTTAAGTTTTCCATGGTTCTTGCATTTACAATAATGCTTATCGGATGCATCTGTTTCCAGATTTTCCCGAGGCCACTGCTCAGACTCTTTAATGCTTCTGAAGACATGATGAAGATAGGTGTTCCTGCGCTCAGAATAATAAGTATTTCATTCCCGATTGCAGGTATCTGCATTACTCTTGGATCAGTGTTCCAGGCATTTTCGGAGAGTGTATATTCATTGGTCATTTCTGTTGTAAGACAGCTTATAGTGCTTATTCCCGCAGCATGGCTTTTGTCAAAGACAGGTAATCTTGATATGGTATGGATTGCATTTATTTTATCAGAGCTTGCATCTCTTGCACTTTCAAATGTTTTCTTTAAAAAGGTTCATGCAAAAAAGGTAAAGCTCTTAGCGGAATAAAGATTAATGATAATCAGTTTATAAAGTATATAAAACCTTTCTTAAATAGTTGGATAAGTAATCAATTTTGCACAATATGAGGCTATAATAATATTCACAAGGGGGATGTGGATATGTTTAAAAAATTGATTACTTATTTTTTTATTACTTCTATAATTTTCAATATCTCATTTTCAGTGGCAAAGGCAGATGGTTTTGATGCCGGTTATTATGCCTCCAAATATCCGGATGTGGTAAATGAACTGGGAAATGATCCCGGTGTTTTATATCAGCACTATATGACTTTCGGTGTAAATGAAGGAAGATTTCAGAATCGTCAGGAGGAGATAGATTCTCTTACCGGCCAGACATCTGATCCGGCTCCTGCTCCTGCCCAGAATCTTGCTGCACTTCCCGGAGGCGGAACCTATATAGATGTGAATATTGCATCACAGACTGTTACATACTATCAGAATGGTGAAGTCAAACTTTCAACACCCTGTGTAACAGGCAATGTAAATGCAGGAAACGGAACACCGACAGGCGTCTTCAGTGTTATGACCCATACTCCGGGAAAGTTCCTCACAGGTCCCACATGGAATGTCTGGGTAGACAGATGGATGAGATTCACACCCGGTGCTGCAATAGGCCTTCACGATGCAAACTGGAGAAGCACATTTGGTGGAGACGTGTACCTTACAAACGGTTCTCACGGATGCGTAAACCTCCCTCATGATGCTGCCTGCCAGCTGTTCGACATGGTAAGCATAGGAACAACAGTAGTTGTTCACTGACCGTGATGATCTGCAGGGATGCCAATCTGCTATTTTTGAAAATGAACGTTTATAAGTGAAAAGAAAGCCGCATAAAAAATAGTGAAGGGAGACTTTTTTTATGGAAAGAGTAGCAAAGTTTTTACAGGAAGCAGGAACATACTATCTGGCTACAGTTGATGGTGATCAGCCGAGAGTTCGTCCTTTCGGAACTGCACACATTTTTGAGGGAAAGCTTTACATTCAGACCGGTAAGGTTAAGGATGTGTCAAAGCAGCTTCATGCAAATCCTAAGGCAGAAATCTGTGCATTCAAAGGTGGAGAGTGGGTTCGCGTAGCAGGAGAGCTTGTTGAGGATGACAGAATAGAAGCACGTCAGTCAATGCTTGATGCTTATCCGAATCTTAAGAATATGTATGCTGCCGATGATGGTAACACAGAAGTTTTCTATTTAAAGGATGCAACTGCAACTTTCAGTTCATTTACAAAGGAGCCTGAAGTAGTTAAATTCTGATCTGTATGGGGTACAGATATTTCATTGAGAGGGAACATATAAATCAGAAGGAAAAATTTTGAAAAAGGGGAACACAATATTTGCATCAATGGCAACTGCCATGAAAAAAGTTAAGCATTGAGGCTGTCGCAGCGGTTTGTGATTTTTCACACCGGGCGGCAGCTTTTTTAACATTCACTTTAGAAATAATATAATTTTTACTGTAAAGAACACAAATTTGTAGGATAATAGTAAAGACGGAGACGATGTATACTTGGCATATGTCTGATTTGACATTACGAATAGAAATAAAACAAAAATATTCGAAATGGAGGATTACGCTTTGAAGAACTATAATCTGCAGGAAAAACTAAAAGCTATAGATGAAGTTATAGAGAAAGGACCTTTTTCAGATAACTGGGAGTCTCTGGCAGGATACAGAACACCGGACTGGTATGACAAAATGAGGTTTGGAATCTTTATTCATTATGGTGTGTTTACTGTACCGGCATATGACAATGAGTGGTATTCAAGAAATATGTACGAGAAGGATTCCACAGCCTACAAGCATCATATTGAAACCTATGGAAAGCACACAGATTTTGGCTATAAGGATTTCATTCCCATGTTTAAGGCTGAGAATTTTGACTCCGACAGATGGACGGAAATCTTTAAGAAAACAGGAGCGCAGTATGTCGTTCCGGTGGCTGAGCATCATGACGGATTTCAGATGTATGATTCCGAACTGTCTTCTTATAATGCAGCAGATATGGGGCCTTGCAGGAATATCCTGGGTGAGCTTAAAAACAGTATAGAGAAAGCCGGACTGGTTTTCGGAACATCATCTCACAGAATTGAGCATTTCTTTTTCCAGGGTGGAGGAAGAAATTTTGAAAGTGATATTAATAGAGAATTTGAGAGAGGTGAGCTTTACTGGCCTTCAGTTACCGCTCCTTCAGACTTTGAATTTGAAGCGTGCGAAGGATATCTGACGCTCACAGAGGAATTTATGCAGGACTGGCTTGTCAGAAGCTGCGAGATAGTAAACAGATATCAGCCGAAAATAATGTACTTTGACTGGTGGATACAGAGAGTGGAACTTAAGCCCTATCTCAGAAAATTCCTTGCCTATTATTATAACCTTGCCGCTAAATGGGGGAAAGAAGTTGTGGTCAATTATAAACATGATGCTATTCCTTTCGGCATAGCGGTTCCTGATATCGAGAGAGGTCAGCTCTCAAGTCAGAAACCTTACAGATGGCAGAGTGATACAGCTATGTGCTTTAATTCATGGTGCTACACTGAGGGCAATAAGTATAAAGAAGCATCAGATATTATCTGTGATCTGGTGGATATAATTTCAAAGAACGGAACAATGCTGCTTAACATAGGGCCTAAAGCTGATGGAACTTTCTCTGATGAGGAGACTGCAATTATGGCAAAAATCGGCAATTGGCTGAATGCGAATCATGAGGCAATTTATGATACAAAGCCTTATCGCATTTTTGGCGAAGGCCCAACAGCTGTTGTTGAGGGAGGTTTCCAGGATGGCAACGTCAAGGAATTTACTTCTTCCGATTTCAGATTCCTTTCAGGTAATGGTGGAATATATGTGGTTGCCATGCATCCTGATGCAAATGGAAAATATACAGTAAAGAGTTTTGCAAAGAAGCAGGGAAGTCTTAACTGTGATATTAAGTCAGTTATAGATCTGGCCGAAGGCACTTCACTTCTGTTTACTCATAATGATAAGGGACTTCACATTTTCTGTGATTCCAACAGAGTATTACCGGAAGAAAAATCCGGGTCATCACCTGAAGGCGAGCCCGGAATTTCCAATGAAGACAATGTTGTAAACATGCCGAAAGTATTCAAACTTGTACTGTAAAAACAGAAAAAGATCAATCTTTTTTCAGTTCCGGACTTATATATATCCTGAACAGAATAAAGGCGATTATGACGGAGATGATATCAGCACCAAGCTGAGAAGAGATTACTCCGTAATAACCAAAAAGAGAAGATAAAACCGCAATTGTAAATGCGTACACTACTCCCTGCCTGCATAGAGAAAGTATAAAGGCGGGGAGTCCCTTTCCCATGGACTGGAAGGTGCAGATTGTAACAAGGCCTGCACCCATAAGGACCATGCCGGGCATCTGCAGGCGAAGCATAAGAACGCCCATATCGATAAGTTCTGTATCCTTCAAAAAGGCGTGCAGCAGAGGGTTGGCTAAAAGTGCAACTATAAGAGCCATCACCGCAGAAACACCAAATACAATCTTATAAGCAAACTTCAGAACATTCTTAAGACGCTCACGGTTATCTGAGCCATACACATATCCTGTAAGAGGCTGTCCGCCGAAAGCAAGTCCCACAATAACCAGCATTACTATGTTTACTATCTTTAAAACGATTCCCATTACAGCTATTGAATCGCTTCCGTAATTCACAAGACTTCTGTTTGTGAGAGTGATTCCGATGGTCTGCATGAGGTTTGTCACTGATGCAGGAAGTCCGACTGCAAAAATCATACCCAGTTCGTTCCTGCGGATTCCGATATCTTTGGGATTTACAGATAGTCCGTCACATTTTACTGCCACAAACCATACAGCAAAAATATTTGAACAGATATATCCAAGGATTGTTGCTATAGCTGCGCCGGCAGCTCCCATTCCAAGTCCGAAGATGAAGACAGGATCCAGTACCATATTGATAACAGCGCCGAGAACAGAAGCTGTCATCGATGCATTGGGGTGTCCCGCTGTTCGCATAAGGTTTGACGGAACAAGAGAATAAATGATAAAAGTGCAGCCAAGAACTATATAGTTATAATACTGAAGTGCATAGGGCATGGTCATTTCATCTGCACCGAGAAAAGTAAGAACCGGTGTCTTGAAGATCATCAGAACCGCTGTCATGACAATGCCAAATGCTATTGAAGAATACATGCAGAAAACGCTGAGCCTTTTGCAGTCATCTTTTTTTCCTGCCCCGAGTAGCCTTGAAATAACAGAACTTCCGCCAAGAGCGAACATATCGCCGAAGGCAAGAAACAGCGTAAACAGCGGAGTACAGATAGATACACCTGCAATAAGGGAGGTGTTTCCTGTAAGTGCTATGAAATATGTATCCACCATGTTGTACACAAGCTGCACTACCATGCTGAGAACAACGGGGATCGCAAGTTTCAGATACGCTGTGGGTATTGGTGCTTTTTCGAACAATTCATTTTCCATGTTTTATAATCTCCTGAAAAAAAATAAAGGACATCCATAATCATTATATCGGATTATGGATGTCCTTACCGTGGCTGTGCAAAAAATGCTAAGCCCTACTGTCTGTTTAATTTGCTGGTGTCTTCCGGTGATGTGAATACCTGACCGGATAACAGTTAATATAATATAATCTGATTTTCAAAAATGTCAAGAAGATCATAACAGTTTTGGTGCCTGTTTTTTTATCTCTTCATTATAAAAAGTCACTGAATCGTTTATTATTTCATACTTTATGGCATCACCGTTTTTTGAAAGCTTAATAATTGCAAAACCGCAGTTTGGCAAAAGACCGTCACCCCAGAATTCAGACAGGTCTTTTTCTCCTCTTATGTGCATGAGAAGGGCTTTGCTGAGTGCACCGTGTGTGCTTATCAGAATATTTTCACCTGAATCTGCAAGGGGTTCAATCTTCTGTGTCAGAAAGCTTTTTGCACGATCACAAAGATTGCTAAGTTTTTCCGGCATATCTTCATCTGATATGTGACGCAGATTTAAAATGGCTTCCTCATATTTATCGGGAGCACTTTTGAAAAAGCTGAAGGGGCAGGTTTCATCAGCGGTCATCTGCTCAACTTTTCCGCCATCCATATATCCGAAGGAAAGCTCTTTGAGTCTGTCGTCAGTGATACATTCATTGTCAGAGACAAGCTGAGCGGTTTCGAGAGCTCTTTTAAGAGGACTTGAGTATGTTCTGTCAAAGCTTATCCTTTTTTGATCCAGCCCCTTTTTCGTTTCACTTGCCATGAGTTTTCCAAAATCATCGAGTGGTATATCTGTCTGTCCCTGGATAAGATGCTGCATGTTCCATTCGGTTGTGCCGTGCCTTAATATATATAAGTACATTTCATCAGTTCCTTCTATAAATAATGTTAATCTGTATTAAAGCATTTTTTGATAGACATGGCAAACAGAAAAAGGGTTATAATAAAAAGGATTTTGTAAAAATTACAACAATGAGGTAGAAGATGCTATTTCAGTTTTCGGGATTTTGTTTTCTGTTTTTGACACTAATATTATTTCATATTATTCCAGCCCGCTTCAGAAAGTGGACACTCCTTGCGGCCAGCGTGATATTTATCAGATGGCAGGGAAAGGCATCCGGTCTTTTTGTGATCAGTCTTATAACTGCGATTGCCTGGATAATGGGAATGATAACAGACAGATTGTCAGCAGATAAAAAGGAAAAGGAGGCATCTTTTTTTTCTGCTCTTACTATTATATTGTTTGTGATAATACTCTTTGGGTGGAAGTATCTGTTCTGGGCAGCAGGACTTCTGGGATTTTCTGTTCCTGACAGAGTGAGAGGAATCGGAATACCTGTCGGGCTTTCATTCTTTACATTTCAGGCCATCAGCTATATGGCAGATATCCGACTTGGTAAGATTAATTCAGAAAAAAATCCATTCAGACTCTCCATGTATATGATGTGGTTCCCCAAGTGGATGAGCGGTCCTATAGAAAGGACGGGGGATTTCCTTAAGCAGTTCGATGAGTGCGGGAATACAAGGCTTCTTGATTCGACAAGGGTTTTAAGATCACTGTCATATATCCTCTGGGGACTTTTTATGAAGCTGGTGATAGCTGACAGAGTGGCAACTGTAGTCGATACTGTTTACGCGGACATCCCGGCTTACGGATCTCTTACGCTAATTCTGATCGCTGCATTGTATTCGGTTCAGATATACTGCGATTTTGCAGGATATACCAATACGATGATCGGTATATCAGGTCTTTTTGGAATTGAGCTTACGCAGAATTTCCGTCTTCCCTATCTTGCTGAAAATATGGTTGAATTCTGGAGAAGATGGCACATATCTCTGAGCAACTTCTTAAAGGATTATGTATACATTCCCCTTGGAGGAAACAGAAAGGGAACTTTCAGAAAAAACATAAATACCATGATTGTTTTCCTGGTTTGCGGTGCATGGCACGGCGCAGGACTTAATTTCATTGTGTGGGGACTGTTCCATGGCATATTCAATGTGCTTGCTGCATTGACAAAGAAGACAAGGGCTGCCTTTCTTGCAGAGGGAGTGGCGGGACACATAATTACATGCATTCTTGCAGCTTTTGCCTGGATATTCTTCAGGGCCGCATCCCTTACGGAAGCAATTACATTCATCAAGGGAATGATACCTTCTCTTAACAGCACCGGCTTAACAGCGGGGCTGGTATTAAATGAGGAGCTGCTTCTTGGAATGGCAGTGATTGACTGGGGAATTGCCTTAATCTCCATTGCCATGCTGATAGTTTTTGATGTCTATGCGGAGAAAAATAAAAAGATCCTGCCTGACATCATATGTGCAAAGTGGGGGATTACATCAAGAGCTGTTTTCCTTACAATAATTACTCTGATGATACTGATATTTGGTGTATATGGCTCCGGCGATGAGATCAGAAGCTTCGTCTATATGCAGTTTTAAAAAGGGAAAGATTATAAATATGAACAATAAGACAAAGTCCATAATTGCAATCATACTCAGCTTCGCTGTGATAATCGGAACGCTGGGTATATCCCATATACTTCTGATTGAGAGATCCGGACATGGGATAAAGCAGTGCCTTGCAATGTACAAACAGCCCCAAAACACGGTAGATGTAGTTATGATAGGTTCAAGCCACGTTCACTGCGGGATAAATACCGCAAAACTGTGGAAGGATTACGGAATAGCGGGATATGATTACTCATCGGCTGAACAGCCTCTTTGGATAAGTTATCATTATCTGAAGGAATTCTGCAAATATCAAGAGCCCAAGGTTGTGGTGCTGGATTTTTATTCGGCAGCTGCGTTTCTTGATAATTATAGAGATAAATATGTTTTTTCTGATGATCAGCTCTATGGCTTCAGATTCTCGCTCAATAAGCTTCAGATGATGAATGTTGCATTTGATGGAAAAATCGAGAACTGGGACAGATATTTTCCTGCATTTGCCGGATTTCATGACAGATATAAGAACATGGAGCTTGAGGATTATAAGGAAGCATGGACTGCTGACTACAGCTCCTTTAAAGGATATATGCCGGTTTTCGCAAACTATAAATCAGAAAAACCTGTTATTGGTACGGATGAGATGAAGGCTCCTTCAGACAAGTCTGCAGAGTATTTGAGAAAGATTATCGATTACACCACTGAAAATGATATTCAGCTTTATATAACCATTGTTCCCTACAAGGTTAATACTGTGATGCAGGAGGGAATAACCCAGGAAGAGGAGTACAGATACAACTGGCTTGAGAATTATATCGCAGGACTTGATGGCAGGGCTTCGGAGATGGTTCGCTTTGATTACACGTTAAAACACCTGGATGATATAGGCATTGATTTTGAGAGCGGCCGGGATATTGCTGATGGAAACTCGCACTTAAATTATTATGGAAGTATAAAATTTTCGGAGTATCTGGGAGAGAATCTCCGAAACACCTATGGAATGAAGCTTTTGCCGGACCACAGAGGCGAAGATGCTTATATTTCCTGGGATGAGAATGTGAGAGCTGTCGAAAGCGAGGTAACAGACGCGGGTTGGGAGATACGGTGATGTTTGAAGTTTCTTTGAAAATCTTGAAAAACACCTTGTTTTCTGATAGTATCACTCTAGTAGTGTTTAGTAATCATATTGGCAAGATCACTATAATATCAATATAGGTTAAGGAGGTAATTATGATTTACTCAACAGAGGTAAAAGCTATGTGCCCTGTAACTCAAGGGGTACATCATGGCGCTGCTCCCATTCCTGAAGAGGCAAAATGGGTTCAGTCCAAAGAAATTAAGGACATTTCCGGTTATACACATGGTATTGGCTGGTGTGCTCCTCAGCAGGGTGGCTGTAAGCTTTCCCTTAACGTTAAGGAGGGTATCATCCAGGAAGCTCTTGTAGAGACAATCGGATGTTCTGGTATGACACATTCAGCAGCTATGGCAGCTGAGATTCTTCCCGGTCTTACACTTCTTGAGGCGCTCAATACAGACCTTGTATGTGACGCTATCAACACAGCTATGAGAGAGCTGTTCCTTCAGATTGTTTATGGTAGAACACAGTCTGCATTCTCAGAGGATGGACTTCAGATCGGTGCAGGTCTTGAGGATCTTGGTAAGGGAACACGTTCAATGGTTGGTACAACCTACGGAACACTTGACAAGGGACCTCGTTACCTCGAGCTTACTGATGGTTACATTACAGATCTCGCTCTTGACGAGAACGATGAGATCATCGGATATAAATATGTTAACTTCGGAAAGATGATGGACTTCATCAAGGCTGGTGATGACGCTAACACAGCTATTGAGAAGGCTAAGGGTCAGTATGGCCGTGTTGCTGATGCTGCTAAATTCATCGATCCCAGAAAACAGTGATAAGGTAAGGAGGAAAAAATAATGGCTTTATTTGAATCATATGAAAGAAGAGAGCCCCAGATCCTGGCTTGCCTTAAGGAGTATGGAATCTCTTCCATCGAAGAATGTAAAGATATCACAATGGCAGCAGGTATCGATGTATACAGCCTCATTGAGGGTATTCAGCCTATCTGCTTTGAGAACGCTAAGTGGGCTTACACTGTAGGTGCTGCTATCGCTATTAAGAAGAACTGCCGCAAGGCTGCTGATGCTGCAGCTGCAATCGGTATCGGTCTTCAGGCTTTCTGTATTCCCGGATCTGTAGCAGATCGTCGTAAGGTTGGTCTTGGCCATGGTAACCTTGGTAAGATGCTTCTTGAAGAGGATACAGAGTGCTTCGCATTCCTTGCTGGTCACGAGT
>CAMVLM010000038.1 GCA_947168335.1 uncultured Butyrivibrio sp.
TGGTTTCCTTTCATAGGTAAACTAGAGGGAACAAAGAAAAACTATTCAGATTAGTTTCGGAGGTAAAAGTATGAAGTTTTGTACAAATTGTGGTGAAAGTATCGATGAGAATGCACAGGTATGTCCTAAGTGCGGAACACCTGTAGGTGGAGTTAAGACTGACGCTCAGGCTAATGGCACTCCTGTTCAGCCTGATTTCGCAGCAGGTCAGCAGCCTTACATGGGTAATCCCGCTCCTGTTTATCAGCAGCAGGTATATGCTTATGATCCTTCAGATCATACTTCAGAGATGGATGCTCAGGATATCGCTGATCACAAGACACTTGCTATTTCAATGTATGTATTCTCATGGGTTGGAATGTTCCTTGCAGTAATCGCTGCTAAGGAGTCAAAGTACGTTCAGTTCCATCTGACACAGGTATTGAAGTATTCAATCCTTCAGGTTCTTGTTGGAATTGTTACTATTGTTCTTTGCTGGACACTTATTGTTCCTGTTGTTGCAGGTATTTTCTCAATCGTTCTCTTCATCGTAAGAATCATCGGTTTTGTAAATGCTTGCTCAGGTAAGGCAAAAGAGCTCCCTGTAGTATCTGCATTTAAGTTTTTATAATAATAAATTCTAAATTAAAAAAATCTGAAAAATCAGAGGACATCAAGTTCTCTGATTTTTTTTGTGTATAATGAAATTAAATTATTGTTGGCAGGAGATAACTATGATTACATTACTTAGTCTGGGAATCATAGCCATAGGAATTCTTGCAATGCGGGCCAGGAGTATCAGCCGTAGTGTAGGAAAGGTGTGGATAGATCTCGAAATTATTGTAACAATTACATATATAACCATACTATGGTTGACACCCTTGGGTGTTAAGTATTCGATAATAGATGAGGGGTTAAAGTACGTAATTGATATAACGGCTTTTTCTTTGGCTCTGTCTACATATCTTTTGTGCGCATTTAAAATAACTCTTGGACTTTCAAGGTATAGGGTAAAGGGAGCATATCTGTACATGCTTCCCTATGTTATCCATGCTATTTATCTTCTTATATTAAATCCAATAAATCATATAGCATATTTTGAAGATGTAAAGGGATTGGTTTCCACAGAGAAACTGGCTTTTATTTTTATATCCACGCTCATAATGCTGATTTATGCGATACTTACGATAGGGCTTGCCTGGAGACACAGAAGGAGGCTTGGAGCAGTTGCGTCAGTCAGCATAGTCATTATTGTGCTTATGGATTTTTTCCTTGTGGTTATGAACTACAAGATTACGGATTTCGAGTTTATGGGAGCCATTTTCTCTGCCGTTGTTACTTTTAATCTTGTCATGCTGTATCTGGTTGATAATCCCACGGACTCCAAAACGGGAATCTATAATTTCGATGCTTTTACAAGGGCTGTTAAAGAGGATCTTATCCTGAATCCGAATGTGAATTATCAGCTTTGTCTTTTGGATATAAGAGACTTTCAGGATGTAAATGAGAGATTCGGCTTTGATATGGGAGACGACATATTAAGGAGAGTTGCTGCTGCTATGAGAAAAAGCTTCTCATGGGAAGTTGAGCTTGGTTATCTTGGCGAGGATAATTTCGTGGGCTTTTTCCCTGAAGGAACTTATTGGATGCTGCAGGGAATTCTGTCACTGGATGAGATGTATCCTGGGCAGGATATGGACTATAATCTGTCATTGTATTCCGGAGTATATAGAGTAACTGACAGGAATATGAATCCTATTCTTATGTGTGACCGTGCCAGATTTGCAATGGAAACCATAAGGCACGATTATGAAAAACATGAGTGTGTTTATGACCTTAGCATGGAGCATGCTTTTGAGATGAGAGCATATATGCTTCATAACTGTGAGAAAGCGATACATGAGCATGCTTTCGTACCATACTTCCAGCCTATCTATGATGCAAATACCAAGCAGATCTGCAGTGCTGAAGCGCTGGTAAGGTGGAAAGACAAACAGTACGGACTTATCAGTCCCGGTGATTTCATTCCGCTTTTTGAAAGAAACGGATTTATCAACAAACTGGATCTCTATGTATGGGAAGAAGTATGTAAATACATAGCTGAATGGAGAAAAGAGGGTATTCTTGTTCCTCCGATTTCTGTGAATATCTCAAGGCGTGATCTTCAGATGGATAACCTGTATGAGATAATAATAGATCTTATCAGAAAGTATAATCTGTCCCCTCTGGATATTAAACTTGAGATTACAGAGAGTGCGTTTGTGGCGGATAATCAGAGGTTCTTTAATACGGTAGATGTATTGCAGGAAATCGGCTTCAGAATCCTGATGGATGATTTCGGAAGCGGTTATTCCAGTTTTAATACATTCAAAGATGCCCATGTTGATGTCCTTAAGGCTGATATGAAATTTATGGATGGCCTTGAGAGTTCGGAGAAGGGTAAGATAGTAATCAATACCATTGTTGAGATGGCTAAAAAGCTTGATATGCCCATTGTAGTAGAGGGCGTTGAAACCAAGGGACAGTATGAATATGTAAAGAATATTGGCTGCGAAATGATTCAGGGATTCTATTTTGCAAGACCTATGCCACCGGAGGAATTACGGTCACTAATAAAGTAACAAAAAGCCCGCATCACCGGATGCGGGCTTTTCTTAGTCATGTGGCATTACATTTTATTCAATTACGAGCTGATCCCATGTATCTGAAGGGATAAGTGCGATGTATGTTTTACCGTTGTTAACCTCAAGCTCGTTAGACTGTGAATCAAAGAACTGAGTCATGTTGAGCTCACCGACTTTGGTCCAAACGATGTCTGTAGCCTTACCATTAGTGCAGTAGTAACCGGGCTGGTTGATATCGATACAGTTGTAGATGAGATATCCGTTGTCATCAAGCTGGTTGAATGTGCACTTCTGAAGAATTACGTTCTTGAAAGAAGCTACCTTGCTGTCCTCAGCGTCTGTGTGCTTGCTGCCATATTCATAATACTCATATTCCTGAGTCTCTTCGTTGTAAACAAGCTTTGAACTGTTGTGAGCAAATGATGCGATATCGATTGTGCTGGCGTTAAGGCACTTAGCATAGCCCTTGTCCTCAAGCTTGACTTCGTTACCCCATGTTGTGAAGTTGAAGTGCTTGTCCTTTGCTCCGTCAGGTGTGTACTCATTATATGTTGTTGAGAAACCGCTTGATGAGAAGTTGCTCTCAAGGTCACCGGGAAGGATATACTCTGTGTACTCGCGGCTCTTACCGTTATCTACACGTGAGAATGTTCCTGAGAAGTGGTTGGTTCCCCATTCCTTGGCAAGGTAAGGATTGATGTGAACTGCAGGACCACCATCGTGGCAGAGTACTGCATTCCACTCAGCTGCAAGGATAATATTCGTAGGTCTTGTACTTCTGATTGAACCCATCTGCTGGATTGCACCCCAATCCTTTACAAGACACATAAGACGAGTGATGCGGTTGTTCTTTGTGCTGTTCATCATTTCGTAAACAACATCAGCTTCAGAGATTCCGTAGTGAGGAAGTGCAAGTGACTCATTGTCTACCATAACAGCGATAGGTCTCTGATCCTTAAGATCCTCAGAGATAGGCTCGCCTGTAAGCTCGCTGAGGTACATTCCGTCAGGAACTTCTGCTGCTACTACCTCGGGCTCCTCTTCCTGGGGCTGCTCTTCTTCTGAAGAAGCCTGGTCTGAAGAATCCTCAATTGACTCCCATGAAAGGCCTTCGGATGAATCGCCGTCCTTAGCCTCTTCGCCCTTGCCACATCCGATGGCTGTTGTGAGCATCATTGATGCGAGCAGAACGCTCATTATTCTTTTGTTAAACTTCATAATCAAAATCCTCCTTAATAAGTGTGCCAACACACACTCCTAACATTTTATCAGAAAAGGTATACAGGCAAAAGATATAATTCAAAAATTAATATATCTTAAGAAAAGTCACGTCTTCTTTTATCAGCTGCCTCAATAAGAAGTCTAAGGTCTTCTTCGTCTCTCGGAGTGCCGTGTGAGTATCCGCTTGTGCAGTGAATCTGCTGGTCTGTACCGGGTACGACCATGGCTGCCATGCTGCGTTCCCATCCGGAAAGCTTCTGCATCGCATTATCTACTTCTACATCCTGTAAAATAATAAGGAAAGAATCTGCTCCATATCTGTAGGAATGACTGTCTGTAAGATGTTTCTTTATCAGTGAAGCAATCTTTGAAAGAATTTCGTCACCGATTTCAGTGCCGTAAACTTCATTGATTTTACCAAAGCCATCGATGTCCAGCATTATTACGATGATGTGATGATTCTGATATGAATTAAAGTCATCCCTCAAGGCATAACGGTTTTTCAGATCTGTCAGATTGTCATGGACCGGAACATTCTGAAGCATATCATTCATTGTTTCAATTCTGTGGATACGCTCAAGCTCGGCACCCTGCATATGATATTTGTGAATTGAGCCTGCAAGGGTCAGGATTGCAAGTACCACGTAATTTATCAGATGTATTTTTTCTGCTCCGTCATAAAGGAATAATATGAGGTAGAAAAACAGGTAGGAACCTAAAACCAGTATCGTACTTATATATGGGGGAAGCAGGACAAAGTTGGCAAGACAAAAGGTGATTGTAAAAAATACCAGCATCTGCTGCCCGTGAATATAATGGAAGTATGAAGTGAACATTCCAAATGAAATAATCATCAGGTAATAGGCTATTGACAGGAATCGGAAAAAGCTGTAGGGCTTTTTGGATCTCCTTAGCGCGTGGTCTGATAACATAAATGACATGGCGCTTACAATAATGGCATAAACCATATTATCAACGACACCGGGCTCTGATAAAAGTGGGCTGGAAGTGATAATATAAAACAGAAGTACAACTACCTCAAATATGGATAGAATCAAAGTGATTGTTCTAAGCGCAATAAGATTGAGACGGTACATACCTTCTTTTATAGATGGATGTATATATGGATTAAAGAGTTCTTTTATATAATTAAAAAATTTTGAAAAAGTTGCCATTCGTTTAATCCTTCGCTATTATAAATCAGTACACACGAAAATTATTATATCATATTTGGTTATATAATCGCCAATTAGTATTTAGAGGAGCAATGATATGTTATACGATCAATTGATGAATTTTGTCACACCGGCTCAGGCTGTTTCAACTGCCATGATTCTTACTTTTTTACTGACATTTATCACTCTTAATATGAAATTTTCTTTTCTGCCCAGGGATAAGGGCAGGGATTTTGCAATAAACGGAGCACTCTCCAAGGGAAAGCTCCGCGGAGTTGGGCTTGTGTTTGTGGTGGATTTTATACTGGCATCGATTTTGTTTGTGCCGCTTTCTGTTGAATATATTATCTATCTGATATTGCTGTTTTTTATGATGCTGAGCGGTTATCTTGATGATGCTTCAGAAAAACCATGGAATGAGTATAAAAAAGGACTTATTGACCTGGCAATTTCAGTTGCTACCATGATCACATTCCTTTCACAGAATTCTAGAGAAGTTAATCTTCTTGGATTTGGATTTACAATTCCGTATCCGGTTTACTTCATACTTGGTGTAGCTCTGATATGGATGGCGATAAATGTGACAAACTGTTCTGACGGAGTGGATGGTCTGTGTGCCAGCCTCGTAATCGTAACCGTGATGTCATTTACGATTCTTTTTTCAGAGAACCTTGGAAGCATGGGCGTATCTGCGAAGCTGCTTTGTGCGGTGCTTCTTGCATATCTTTGCTTTAACTGTTCTCCCAGCACAATGCTTATGGGAGATGCAGGATCAAGAGCATTGGGATTCTTTATTGCCATACTTGCAATGAAATCAGGACACCCATTTGCTTATCTTGTTTTATCAATTGTGCTTATAATCGATGGCGGCCTTGGACTTATCAAAGTTTCACTGATCAGATTTTGCAAGATTCATATAATGAACAATATAAGGACACCTATTCATGATCATGTCAGAAAAAATATGGGATGGTCAGATACACAGGTTGTTATCAGATTTGTAATAATGCAGATTGTTGCATCTGTGCTGTGCGCGGTGGTGTGAATAATAAAGACGCAGAACTGAAAAGGTTCTGCGTCTTATTTTAGCTTTTGGAAAATTATACATTATATACTTTGTTTTTCAGACGTTCTTCGAATTCGGACTGTTCGAGAGGCTTGTCATAGTAGAAGCCCTGAACAAGATCGCATCCGACTTTGTGAAGAAGCTCTATCTGGTCTTTCCTTTCAACACCTTCCGTGATTACTTCAATGTTTAGTTCTTCTGCCATGCGTATGATATTTCGAAGGACTGTTTCATCACGTATTGTAAGTTCATCGTTGTCTATGAAGGACTTGTCGATCTTAATGGTGTTGACGGGCAGATCTCTCAAAATACCGAGAGAAGAGTAGCCTGTACCAAAGTCATCAATGGAGCTTCCTATATTCATTCCCTTGAGTTTGTACAGGAATGAAGTTATAAGTCCCTTCTCCTTGGAGGTCGCTGTCTCTGTTACCTCAATCTGGATATATGAAAGGTCGAGGTCATATTTATTAATGATCTCAAGTATCTGATCGGCAAGACTTTCATCAGTCAGATCACTTCTTGAGAAATTAACGGAAATGGGAACGGGTTCAATTCCCTGATCGATCCAGCTTCTTATGGTCTTGCACACATTCTCCATTACGTAGATATCAAGACCTATTGAGTAGCTGTTTCTCTCAAGAACAGGTACAAACTCTGCGGGATAAACGAACTCGCCTCTGCAAAGCCAGCGGGAGAGCGCCTCTGCACCAACAAGTGTATTAGTCTGGGTGTTTACCTTGGGCTGATAGTAAACTTTGAATTCGTTATTTGATAAGCCGGCTTCAAAGCTGTCTTCAATCTGTTTCTCACGGTAAACCCTGGTGCTCATTTCCTTGGTTACAAAGAGGAAAGGCTCGCTTGGCATTGAACGCGCAACGCTGCAGGCAATGGAAGCTCTTCCGATTACCTGTCCGGGATTAACAAGAGAATCATCTATATCAAGGACACCTGCAACAGCACTAATTGTTACGGGAATCTTGGTACCGTCCTTAATGCCGTAAATCTCGGTTTTCTGAAGGAGATTCAAAAAGTCTTCTGTTCTTTCTTTATGGATCAGGGCAACAAAGTTGTCTCCGCCCAGATGACCAATGATCTCATCCTCGGATGTAAATTCCACGAGAGCACGGGTATATCTCACGATTATGTTATCGGTTTCTTCGGGGCCGAATCTTCTGTTTATAAGCCCAAAGCCTCTGAGGTTGAAATAATACGAGTTGTATTTTTTCAGATCTCCTGAGATCATTTTGCGGGTCGCAAAAGATATGAAACCACCCGAATTGGGAAGACCTGTAAGATACTGCGTCATGGCACTTTTCTGTAGCAGATCCCTAAGTCTGTATGAGCCTATTTGTGTGAGAAAAACTCTGAGTGCGGAAAGTAGAAACTGTCTGTCATCGGGAGTCCAGTTTGTCTCGATTGGCGCATAAACTTTAAGCGTTATGACACCGTTTTCAATTGTACGGCTGGATTCCTCTAGCCAGACGATTTCGGGAGTTGTATCGTCAGCAATATCACCTGAATAAACACAGGTGTGGCTGACTTCTCCTGTGGGAGTCTGACGGGTCTCCGGAATGTTCATATCCAGAGTAATCCTGGTAATCCCAAACATTCTGCCAATCTCGCTAAAGGCTGTCTGAGCTATATCAAATGTATCTTCGCTTCCATACAGAATCTGTATGAATCGATTTAATGCTGAAAAGTCTTCCATGAAACCATCCAATCAGTTGTTAAATATAAAATAATTTGTACACAAGCTGTATATTTCATTTTCCTATAAATAAACAGGCAAAACAAGTGATATTTTTAACCAAAAAGAAGGGGCCGATTTTTTGCAAAATTAATTAAGAAAAATAAATTGGGAAAAAGTTAATAAAGCTATTTCACAGTTTATTAAAAATTGATAAAATAAGTTATATGCTATGCCAATAATCTCATGGGGGAGAGAAGTGTATGGGGATAACTATCAGGCAACACTCATCGGTTGTTGTAACAATCAATGAGCGCGAATCTGAAGCAGTCAAAATGGCGGTATCAAATCTGATCCGCGATTTCAAACGTGTGTTACAAATTAATACAGAAGCCGCAGACCCGGATTGCCAGAGGGTTTTGGTTGGTACGGTAGGTGTTTGTGATGACCTGGAGGAAGAAGATCTTGTAGGCCTTTTCAGCACCACGGGACGACGGAGAAAAGAAGCTTATGTGATCCGAGACAGACGTGGAATGCTTGTTATCGCAGGTTCTGACCGGCGCGGTACAGTGTACGGTATCTATGAATTTTGCAGATCTGTGCTGGGAGTTTCTCCCTGGTATTTTATGGCAGATGTCCCCATAAGACCAAAGACCGAAGTGACACTTCCTGATGAGTATCACGTATCGGATCACCCCAGTATCGAATATCGGGGTATTTTTATAAATGACGAAGAGGAGCTGGAGCACTGGGTTCAGAGATATATGGGTGAGACCACTATCGGTGAAAGAACCTATGAGAAGATATTCGAGCTTTTACTCAGACTGAAGATGAATTACGTTTGGCCCGCAATGCACGTAAATTCATTTAATGCAAATAAACAGAACGGAGCTCTGGCTGACAGAATGGGTATCGTGGTGGGAAGTTCTCACTGTGACATGATGATGCGAAGTAACAACAGAGAGTGGAAACCCTGGCTTGAAAAGAAGGGTTACAGCGATGTTAAGTACGACTTTACCGCATCTGAGAAGAGCCGCGACGCCATTATTGAATACTGGCAGGAGAGCGTTGAACAGAATAAGGATTATGAGGTCACCTACACTCTGGGCATGAGAGGCACTCATGACTCGGGATTTGAGACAGTTGCCCTTGCAGGACTGTCAGGTGATGAACTTCGTAATGCCAAGATAGAGCTTCTTGAAGATGTCATGGCAACTCAGCAGGAAATTCTGGATGATACTCTGGATTATCAGCCCATGAAGATATTTGTACCTTATAAAGAGGTGCTGGAGCTGTACGATAACGGACTGCAGGTTCCTGATGATTACACACTTATCTGGGTAAATGACAACTACGGACATGTCAGACGTTACCCCAATGAGGAGGAGAAAAAGCGTTCCGGCGGAAATGGTATTTACTATCATAATTCATATTGGGCACCTCCGGGACAATCATATCTTTTCATATGCTCTGTGCCGCTTGCGCAGACAAGAAATGAACTCAAGAAAGCGTATGAAGAGGGTATCCGTAAACTCTGGGTTACCAATTTTGGCGCGATAAAACCGCTTGAGCAGCAGATAACCTATTATGCCCAGCTCGCATGGGATATAGGAAAAGAAGAGACAATATGCGGAGATGAGGTTCAGTTTTTATCAAGCTGGATAGATGAGACTTTCAGTGGACATCACGGGAAAAAACTGGCGCCCATGCTTGTTGAGTTTGACCAGCTTACAAATGTCCGCAAGGTTGAACAGATGGATGTGGATGCCTTTTCACAGACTGCTTATACCGATGAGGCTGTCAGCAGAATACATCGTTATGAGTATATGTTCAAAACCGGAAACCGCATATATCATTCACTTCCGGAAAATGAAAAGGATGCCTTTTTCCAACTTGTGCTGATGAAGATTCATGCGGCATATTATACCTACGCAATGTATTATTATGCCGACAGAAGTAACATTTGTATAAAGCAGGGGAAGATACACAGCGCTGCGGAATATACCACAAGATCCCTGTCCTTTGACCATGCAAGAAGGGGAATGCTCTACTTCTATAACCATGTAATGTCCAATGGAAAATGGGATGGAATGCTGACTCCCGAGGATTTCCCTCCGCCGAGAACAGCCATGTATCCTGCATGCAAGCCTCCGCTTGAAAAAGCATCTGATCATCTGATAGTGACCTGTCAGAATGATGATAATTCCATTACTTTTGTCAAACCGGTTGAGAAGTGGTTTGAAATTGCCAATGCCGGTGAGAATGAGATCGTGGTTACACTTGATCTTCCCGGTTGGCTCAAGGTGGCAGAGGGCAGTATCGTAGGTTTCGAGGGACACGGTGATATCAGGGTAAACGGAGAGGAGAGAATTCTTCTTGAAGTTGACTGGGATATGGTTCCCGAAATGATAACACAGATGACGGAAAAAGGTGATGCGAAGCCTGAGGATAAGGTGGTCTCCATCAAGGATGAGATTCATGTGATGGCTCTCATGACAGGTGAAAATCATGTCATACCGGTTGAGATAAGACTGTTCAGGGGAATCACTCTTCTTGGCCAGAGCAACATTGTTTTCCCGCCTCATATGGAAGATGACGGAATGTTGAGAATTGAGGCTGATATGGTCAGAGACCTGTCAGGTGCATGGATCAGAATTCCGAACCTTGGAAGAAACAGAGGCTCAATCGTGGAAGCCAGAACAGAGCGTGCAACTCTTACCTATGAGGTTACTGTTACAAGCGAAGGAGCATTTTTACTTGAGCTTCACAGATTCCCTACACTCAATTCCATGGGCAGAATTCGTATAGGCGTATCAGTTGATGAAAATCCCGCTGAAATAGTGGAATCAAAGTCTGT
The DNA here is from genome assembly GCA_947168335.1 of uncultured Butyrivibrio sp. Lineage (GTDB taxonomy): Bacteria > Bacillota > Clostridia > Lachnospirales > Lachnospiraceae > Butyrivibrio. Next base: position 10,610 of record CAMVLM010000038.1, read on the forward strand.
CGATGAATTCAAGGGTGACTGGAAAACAAATGTCAGAAATAATGTTGATAAATTATACTTACGGCTTCCTAATATAAAAGCCGGATCCCACAGGATTATTTTCCATGCGGTTGATAAGTATTTCTCATTCTCCAGGTTTGTAATTTATACTAAGGAAAGAAGAGAAAATACTCTGGGAATAAGAGGCGGAGACCTGCGTCTTCCTCTCAGTTTTGATGCGGCTGGATTCTCCTGGGATTTCTATGGAAAAGAAGCTTATGAGCTTCCGCCGAGACCTGTGTACTATGCGCTGAGAAAACAGAAGAGCAATGAGGGCATAGGTGAGCATATGGAATTTTTGACACGCTATGGAACACCTATTCCGCCATCAGAGATAATTGCACAGGGAGAACATCCCATGCAGGAAAAGGACGGAAGACTTCTTATAGAGGCAGCCTCTGCAATGTGCGAGTCGAGGGCGGCTTTCACAGAAGGCGGAGAATGGGATTACTGCAACTCGCCGTCACATGGAGAAACGGGTCTTGCCATGTACCTTAGATCGGAATCGGCTCTGGAAGCGTTCAGAAATACAAGCTGGGGTGGCACCAGTGCTATTAAAAAAGCACCATCCCTTCATTATATGTTTGAGACCAGGGGCGGCACATACAGAATCTGGGCCAGAGTTCTTATGTGGGATTTGGAAAAATCACACTTTACCATTGGTATGGACGATAAGATATTCTCAGAACAGGATCTTTACGGAGGCCAGGGGATATGGCGCTTCTCCGGTGAAAACATCTGGAGATGGGTTCCGCTTATGGATATGAAGCTCAGAGGTGGAAGACATACATTGAGATTCTATGCAATGTCTGCCGGAATCAGAGTTGAACAGTTCTATATCACATCTACGGATGAACTGCCGCCTGCACAGGCGTAAATGCAGCAGCACTCCCTTATAAAAGGGAGTGCTGTTTCAGGTCAGACAACTTGCTCGGTTTTATTTGCTTTTGCCAGATCAAGCTGGTGGATCATGCCGGCTTTGCCGGTGGACTCTCTGAGAAAAACACTGCTGAAGCGGTATCTGCCGTTTACTGCAAAATCATTTCCCTGGGAAGTGAAATCTGTCTCTGCTTTTCCAAGATAGATTGCACCTACATCTGCTTCCTTAAGGGTCATCAGCGTGTCTTTGCCATCCTCACCCCGGCACCAGACTTTGAGCTTATCAAATATCTCGTCATCTTCATCAATCCAGCCATCTCCATCGCTGTCATATTTTTGAAGTTCTCCGAATCCGTCCCCTGTTTTTGCACCGAAGAGTTCAGAACCATCATTTATGATTCCGTCTCCGTTTTTATCATAGGCAAGGAATCCTGCACCCTGCCCGAGACTTTTGATTTCCTCTTCTTTGCCGTCGGCATCAAGATCAAAGGTAAAGGTCTGGTCAGATATTTCTGTTACACCATCCCCGATGTTGATCACCAGCGGATCAATAAGTTCGATGGGCTGCATATGGGTGGCACTTATTTCTTCAGCAAATTTTCTTGTCATCGTAAGGTTGACATCAAATCCGATTTCCCTGCCATCTTCAGTTCTTGCGAGGCCCCTTGCGGTAAAAGCAGTCTGCTCCTCTTCTATATGAATATATCTTGTGGAGGAGACGGACATCCACTGATATCCTCCGGAGTACATGTTTCCGCTAAGCTCTCTCATGAAGTTTTTCATTTTGTTTCCGCGGTCGGAGCGGCCTTCGCCGTAGATGAGCTGCATCAGGTTAAGGATTTTCTCCATAATCTGCATCCTGATGTTCTCGATTTCGGATACTCTTGGATTTGCGGTGCTGTCAACCTGTAATGCAAATTCACCTTTTGCATTGTAATTGGTAAAAAGCTCCTCTCCGCAATCTGACTGCTCGCTTTTTTTAAGAGCATCGGTAAAGCTTGGAGTTTCCTGGTTCTGGCCGCCATACAACGCGACGGATTTTGCCATGGTCATCTGAGACCGCGACGAATAGAGCCTCTCAGAGGCCAGGTCTACACTACTGTTTGCAATTCTCATAAGCACTTTTCCTCCAGTAAAACAAAACCTGCCCGGCATATTCTATCGCGATATTTTTCTTTACATAAAAGAAAAGCCGGGCAAAATCTTACCTCAAAGCTCTGCCCAGCTTTCTATACTTATTTCGTCAAGTATTGGTATTTTCTTAACTGATATATGGTAAAATAATTTTATGAAACTAAATGACGTAATGAAAGATTCAAAAATAAAAATACGTGCCAATATCAATGGGCATGGCATACTGCTTATAACCAAGGCTGCCGTGGGTGTAAGGGACGGCCTTCTTGTGGACTCGCTGACATATTTTGACGAGGATCTTGAATTTCGCGACCCTGCCAAAGTTCTGGCGGTGAACAAACGTGATGGCAGAACCTACGAGTTTGAATCTCAGAGTATAGGCCCTGTTTCCACCCGCTATGGTAAATTCCATCTGATCAGATGCACCGGGGACGGCATACCGGTGAACCGCCGTCAGGCAGAGCGCTACGATATTGACAGACTTGGCGTGATCAAGATCAACAAGAGCGGAGATATCAGAAATGCTCTTGTTTACGATCTTTCCATGAAGGGTATAGCTTTTATTCTGGATAATTCTGCAACTGCCAAAGTAGGAGATCATATATCCGCATCCTTCAGATACGATCCGAATTATTTCCATTTCTATGCATGTGAATCCACAGTGGTCAGGGTTTTCACTATTGAAGGCCAGCTTGCGGTAGGATGCGTCATTGATTCAATGGGGGCAGATCTTATCACTCTTATCAGTAATAAGCGAAAAGAAAAGGCCGGTATACCGGTGGAAGATATGCTTGGAATGTCTAAATCTCCTGACAGCGATATTGCATCAGGTGATAAGATTCCCGTTAATTATGTTCCGCCACTTCATTCGCCTGAAATTCTTGATGAACCAAAGAACCAGTATAAATATGAGCTCCCGGTTCCGCCGGCTCCTGTCAAAAAGAAAGCTGAAGTAAAACAGCCCGAGCCGGAAGGTGCGGTTGCTGAAAGAGATAAAGAAGAAAATGAAGAGAAGCTTCAGTACATATCACTTGAGGATGCGGCGGATCTGATTCCGGAGCGTTCTGAAATAGACAGGATAAAAGAGAAGAAATCCTACAAGCAGAGGCAGACCATGGAGGAGATGCTTGCGCTTGATATACAGGATTTTGAGAGGGATGAGGAACCTGAAGAACCTGCGCCTGTTCCTGAAGATGAGCAGGTATCGTCTTATCTGAATGAGCTTAATTCTATCAGGGAAAAGTCGCCCAAGAGGGGCTTTGTTCCGAATAAAAACGGATATGTTGATAATCCACCGGAAGTGGATCCTGCCAAAACTTTGGCAAATGCCGCAAATGCTGCAAGTGCTTCCGTTCATCTTCCGGGTAAGAAGACGGTTGTGGCAGAAAAGAAAACTCCTTCTGCGGATAAAGGCAGCGGAAGGACGAAGAGACCTCTGCCTATTGATGAGAGTCTTTTGACTTCGCGCCATGATGACGGATTCCTTACGCCTGAGCAGATTGCTGATATAATCGAACTGGAGAGAATCAGTAAACGGGAATACTGATAAAATGCGCCCTTCCGTGACTATGCGGGAGGGCGTTTTAAAACAGAAATGTTGGTACTTGAAATGATACTGCATTAGTGGTAGAGTATCATCTGCAACTTATTTATATGTAATAACAAGTGTTTATATGTTTCTTAATTTAAGAAGCATTTCCTTCCCACTTGTATAACAAAACTAAAGGAGACGAAATGAAGAAAGACGTTTTATTTATGACTCAGGCAGCAGTCATTGCTGCTATTTATGTTGTACTCACATGGCTCGCAGCAGGCTTTGATCTTGCCAGCGGTGCAGTCCAGGTCAGATTTTCAGAAGCACTCTGCGTACTTCCCTTTTTCACACCGGCAGCAATTCCGGGTGTAACAATCGGATGCCTTTTAGCTAACATCACAATCGGTTCAGCATTGCCGGATGTTATTTTTGGAACACTTGCAACTCTTATCGGAGCATTTGGAACATATCTTCTCAGAAAGAACAGATTTCTTTGCACACTCCCTCCGGTAATCGCAAATGCTGCAATCATTCCTTTTGTACTTAAGTTTGCATACGGTCTTGACGGAGCATTTGATCTTTTCGGAGTTCACATCAGCACAATTCCTGCTTTTGCACTTACTGTAGGAGCTGGTGAGGTTATCTCTTGTGTTGTATTTGGGTCAGTTCTTTTAACAGCACTTATACCGGTAAAACACCATATTTTTAACAACGCAGAAACAATCTGATAAATAATTGTTTCTGCAATACAGGAAGGAATTCAATGCGGCGGACAGCAGTGTCCGCCGTATTTATTTATATAATTAAGAAATTCTTCTGAATTTCGCAAGCGAAATCCTTTCTTGTTTCTTATAAAAAAGTGATGTGATACAATGAATATATATATTCATGTTGGGGGAATATGCTTATGGGGACGGCTCACAAAATCCACATCGGATTTCATTTTCATGTAGATTTTTTCCATTCGGATAAAGGCGACACCAATGACGATAAAGGATTCGGCAGAGATCTTAGTATGGTCAGGAGTGTCCTTGAAATATTAAGCAAGGCTAACAACGACGGACAGCCTGTGAAAGTTGCCTGGGACTTTGAGACAGAATACACTCTGGGGCGCATTCTGCCTTCACTGGGACCTGATGTTATTGAGCAGGTAAAAACCAGATTGAGGGAGAGAGGCGATGAGCTTCTTCTGTCCGGAACCCATGCGGATATGTTTGCAGGCATGACCACAAGAGAACTTCGTGGTGCCATCAGGAAGTCTCTCACCGGAACTGTTTATGCGCTTCCGGAAGCTGAAAAGGCGAAGAGCAAGCCGGCTTCTGCTCTTGGAAAGTCGTCGGCTGTTTTGTGCCCTGAGAAGTTTGCTTTTTCTTCCGGGATAATAAAAGATCTGAAAAAATGCGGTGTCAAAGCTGTTATTCTTGGAAACAGCGCTGTCGGTCCCGATGCTATGAGTACGGTTTCTGCCGAGCTCAGGAAAAATCCATATTCAATCTATAATCCCATAACATACAGGCATGGGGATGATTCAATACTGCTCATTCCTTCTTATACGCCCGGTGATCTTTTGGATGCCGGATCTTTTACAAGGTTTTTGACGGATCTGCACAATATGCAGATGACCGGCGAAATAGATGGTGATCTTTTTGTGCTGATAGGTTCCGATATCAGAAGCCATTGGTGGGATTCCATGGAGATTAAGGCTTTATTTGGTACGGTTCAGGGAACAGAAGGATTGACCGGTTTCCTTAAGGAGCTGAGAAAGCTTGACTATATTGCTTATAACACACCCAGTGGTTATCTGAGAGATCATGAAGCTGCTGCAGAGTGCTCTTTTGCCGGAGATGTGGCAGCAGGTTATGGCAGTGATCTTTCTGCATGGGGAGAAACTCCCTACGACAGACTTATCTGGACAAGACTGGAAAGAGCAAGGAATGACTGCAGAGTCTACTCAAAGGAAAGAGGATCATTTTCTCTTGCAAAGAGAGTTGAACTGTTGTCATCGCATACATTCGGACAGGCTCTTCCGGCACCTGCAAAGGACAGATTTGCTCAGGCTGAAGCTTTATCCGAAGAGATTCAGAAGATGGAGAGATCAGCCATTACCAAAAAAGAAATGTCCATGCGTACCAGCGGACGCCAAAGACTTAATAACAGTGCGATCGGCAAACATTCATATTCCAGGAGAAAGGATGAAGAGGAAAGAAATTCCTTCATTATAATGAATCCCCAGGAACAGCGCATAGTGACATTCCAGCTTGAGATTGAAAAGGGTGAGTGTCCCAAGATAACCACCCTTGTACTTGAATGCGATGATTGCAAAATAGAAAGCTACACTGCCATAGATGTTGAAACAGTCGATGGTTACGTTGTCTCTGCTTTTGTAATGATGCGGTTTGCAGAGACTCAGAACGTTTATAAGATATATTATCATTTTGACAGATCGGATATTCCGAAGGCTGTTCACAAGCCTCTTATAGAGATAAAAGAGGAGGATAAGCCTGTTTTCCATGCGGAAGGCGCAATGAAAAGACTGCTTGAGGCGCAGGGAAAATTAAAACAGGACAAACCGGCACCCAATCCCACAAATCCTGCTGTCGCAAAGAGAATTGCAGAGATGAACAGTATGAGTTCATCCGGAAGAAGTGGTGCAGCTCCGGCACATGGCATAAAAGAGACCTATGTTGTTCAGAGTACCAGCAAAAAACTCAGGGTTGTTATCAACGGAGCAGGTGCAAACAAAGGAAAAGTCAGAGAAGTTTTCTTCGGCGATGAGCATATCGGTGATGATCAGTTTTTGATGTCATTTGTAAAGTCGGGCGGAAAAGTAAGTGAGTTTACCTGTGATAACGTGAAGGATGTTGAACTGTCTGGTGCTGGGGAAGGCGCATCGATATCCGGAGAAATTCATGCTGAAGGTGAGACTTCCCCCGGAAGATATAATTTCAGATTTATAAGTTCGCCTGTTTTAAAAAGCTTTGACGGGGTGCTGATCTTCGCTGACCTTATATATCCGGGTATGCCACAGGCCGATATTTCTTCATATAATAACGACAATGATGAGAAACCGGAAGTAAAGCTTTTGGAAGAGGTTGCACCTCTGCAGATTTCACCGCTGTACAGGGCGGGGGTATCCATTATCAGAAGGAGTTTTACGGGAGACGTAAGTGATTTTCCTTTATCATGTTTTTCAAAGGCTGTAAGAGAGAACCAGACACTTGCATCTTTTAACCAGCAGCTCACTGCCGGAATGGTGGGAATTAAAGGAGCACTTTCGGGAATTGTCATCGGTAATGTAAGAAGCATGCTTGGAAGTATGGCGCTTTGCCCGGGCAGACTTGTTACCGATGGCGATGGGCAGCATGTAAGCATAAATCCCTTTGGAACCTACGGACTTAATGACAGAAAGTATCCGGGAATCAGCGAAGGACTTTTGCAGACCTTCAGTGACCTGGTTGTTTCAGGTAAAAAAGAAAATATAGCAATGGCGTATTCCGGGGTACATGAGAGGTTCTGTCTGTGTATGGCGGGATTTTCCGGCGCGAGCATGCATGAGACTCAGATGTCGGAGTTTACGGCATTTGCTGATGGAGCCATTGTGTGCGGTGATGATGCGGGAGTTATCCATCCTTTTGAAGGCGATAATGTTGTTGTTCCCGCCTGGCAGAGAGAGCTTTTGCCAAAGGATAATTTTATTCCAGATCAGGCAAAGCTTAAAGTACTCAAGGGCGAGATATCTAAATTTATGAGTAAAAAGCGCAAGGAAGGGGCAAAGAAAGATGCACACTGAAGGAGATAGAAATTCTGACAGAGAAGCATATATCCTGCGGGCGGGCGCCTTTGAGCAGGAGGGCAGCAGTGTGGATGAATACGCGGTTCTCATTGAAGGACTGCGCTCTGATTATGAAAACTACGAGCTTTATTTCATGCTTGGTTTGTATTACAGATACCGAAATGCAGACCTGGCATATCTGTGTTTTGAAAACGCGCTGTGCTATTGCGATGAGGTTGAAGATGAACCGCTTATCAGGAAGGCTATGGAGGATGTCAGGGACAGAGTCAGGGTGCGTGGCACTTCAATAATCATTGTCTCTTACAACGATCTTGAGCTTTTGAAGGAGTGCATTCATTCAATCAGAAGATACTCGTTAAAGGGAACCTATGAAATTGTGGTTGTTGATAACGCTTCGACTGATGAGGATGTTATCAGATTCTTAAGGCGTCAGGCTGAAGCTGACGATTTCATTCTGATTGAAAACAAAGAAAATCTTGGATTCCCTGCAGGCTGTAATATAGGACTTTCTGCAGCTGATCCTGATAATGATGCATTTTTCCTTAATAATGATGCGGTACTGATGCCGGGAAGCCTGTTCTTTTTGCGCATGGGACTCTATTCCGATAAAAGAAACGGGGCAGCGGGTGCCGTGACTAATTGTGCTCCTTCACAGGAGGTTAATCTTTCGGCATTTTCACCATACCTTGAAAAAACAAGGATAGATGGCACAAGACCAATGATAAACCTTGGCGGAAGTACATTGTATAATGCAAAATCTGAAAAGACAAAGGTTGATCATCGCTGGTGGAGAACGATTTCTCTGGATGCGGCTATTGAGGCTTCAAAAAGCTATTCAAGAGATCACAATGTTCCTATGTGGAATCCGATAGAAGTTCGGTTCAGGCTTACGGGATTTGCGGTACTTGTTAAAAATGAAATAGTAAAGCAGGTTTCTAAGGATGGAAAGCTGTTTGATGAAAGGTTTACTCCCGGGTATTTTGAGGATGATGATCTGGGGATAAGGATTTGTCTTGCCGGCTACAGACAGGTTTTGTGCCACAATGCGTTTATATATCATCACGGTGGAAGCGGATTTTCTGACAGCGATGCCATGGAGAAAAACCGTGAGAAGTTCAAGGAGAAGTGGGGATTTGATATCTGGGGCTATATGCTTCCCGATGAGGAAAAAATCGAAGCCCTGACCGCTGCAGAAGATAATGGAGAGAGACTTTACAACAGAAGCTTCAGGCTTCTTGATATTGAGGCCGGTATGGGATCTACGCTTTCTGCCATCAAGTATCTGATTCCAGGATGCTTCGGTGCCGGAATTACAAACCATGAGGTTTTTGCAGGGCTATCAGGCTTTATGGCTGACGATATGATATCGGGAGATCCGGAACTTGTAACATTCCCCTGGCCTGAGCACAGCTTTGATTATATTATTGCCAAGAACGCAGTGGCAGCTGCAAGTGAACCTGAGAAACTTTTGCAGAAACTTAACAGATACCTTGCTGCCGGAGGAAGGATAATCTGACAGGGGTGCCGGAAACGCGGATATAATAGCGTTACGATATTACGAAGAGACAATTCATAAATAATTGAAAGATTTGTTTGTAATTCCGATAAAGTTTTTGAAATTTATTAACTATTCTAAAAATATATTTCATTTTATAATCGAGAGAATGAAAAAACAGTGACGTAAAAATGTGTACAGAAAGTTTTGAGAGCGTGGTTAACAACGAAAACCACGCTCTTTTCGTTAAATTGCCCAAAAAGCGAAGATAAATTTATTTAATTTTATTACAAAATTTAAGAAAAAAATAAGTGACGAAAAAACGTTCATAGGTTATACTTGAAACTGCACTAAAAAGACGGAAAATCAATCAAGTCGATTTTGCGCCGTAGAAAAGGAGGTAATTTATATGACAAAAGCTGAAATACTCAAAAGAGAAATTCTTGCTCAGTATAAGAGTGTAAGACAGTTTGCGATAGATATGTCGATCCCATATAGTACCCTTGTAACCGCCCTGGACAGAGGAATTGAAGGCATGGCTTATGGCACGGTAATACGCATGTGTGACAAGCTTAATCTGAATCCTGTTGATTTCAGTACTCTTGAGAAGGGAACGGATCTTGGAAACAAGATAGTCGAGAACCGTGTAATGCAGCAGTACGTAAAGCTCAACAAGGTAGGACGTAAGAAGGTTCTTGATTATATGAGCGATCTTACAGCACTTGATAAGTATCAGGTACCGTAATACGGAGAATGAACAATCCCGGAGGGCGCAAGGCTCTCCGGGATTTCTTGCTTTTTTCCTTAAGCTTGCTTAAAATACAAAATAGTTAATTTGTTTGGAGGGTATTATGAAGTACGATTATTTGGTTGTCGGTGCAGGCCTTTTCGGCAGTGTTTTTGCTCATGAGATGGCAAGAGCAGGTAAAAAGGTACTGGTTATCGACAGAAGAAATCATATTGGTGGAAATATTTACACTGAAAACAGAATGGGAATAAATGTGCACATGTATGGTGCCCACATTTTCCATACTTCCGATAAAAAGGTATGGGAGTACATAAACAGATTTACTGAGTTCAATCAGTATATCAATTCTCCTGTGGCAGTTTTTCATGACGAGCTTTACAACCTGCCTTTTAATATGAACACATTCAGTAAGCTTTGGGGAATCAGAACACCTGATGAAGCCCGCGAGATAATTGACAAGCAGGCTAAGGCTGAAGTTAAGAGAATTCTTAAGGAGCGCGCTGCCAAGGGGGATGAGGATGCTGCAGAGCAGCTTGATGTGGCAGCAGCAAGCGGAGAGGATATCAGAGAGGGCTTTGAGGCATCAAACCTTGAGGAACAGGGCTTATCTCTTGCAGGCCGCGATGTATTCGAGAAGCTCGTAAAGGGTTATACCGAGAAACAGTGGGGCAAGGATTGCAAGGAGCTTCCTGCATTTATAATCAGAAGACTTCCTTTCAGATTTATATATGATAATAACTATTTCAATGACCGTTACCAGGGAATTCCTATCGGTGGATATACAGATATAATCAAGAAACTTCTTCTTATAGAAAAGTCAGACAATGAGAAGGAACAGAATATTTCCGGCACCATCACCGTAAAGACAGATTGCGAGTTTAAGAAGTTTGTAAAAATGGATGGCGGAGTTGTGGCAAAGCCGTTTGCTTCTAATGAAGGTGATGAGTTTGACAAGATCCTTTTTACAGGAATGATAGATGAGTTCTTTGATTACAAGTTTGGAAATCTTGAGTACAGATCACTCAGATTTGAGACAGAGGATCTGCCTGATACAGATAACTATCAGGGAAATGCGGTTGTGAATTACACCGAAAGAGATATTCCTTACACAAGAATTATTGAACACAAGCATTTCGAGTTCGGTACCGGTAAGGGTACAATCATAACAAAGGAGTATCCTGCTGACTGGAAGATGGGAGATGAACCTTATTATCCCATGAATGATGAGAAGAATAATTCTCTTTTCGCTGAATATGAAAAGCTCGCAGGAGAGTTTGGCGATGTTTTATTTGGCGGACGTCTCGGACAGTATAAGTATTACAACATGGATCAGGTAATAGCAGCTGCCCTTGATATGGTAGAAAGTTTATAAAAGGACATAAAAATTCCGTTTGAATCAATTGCTCATTGCATAGATTTAAACGGAATTTTTAACAATAGTTATTAAACATCATACCGCTGTATTCGCTGGTAATATATGGCGAAGGGTTATCGGAACCATGAGGATCTCTGTAGTTAAACACAGGTCTCTCCACATATTTCATGGGATCTATAGATATTTCATCTGTTTTAACGGAAAGAGCCTTGGCAAATTCCTTGATGTTTTCGAGAGGCTGAGCCGGAGTTTCGGATTCAGTAGCTTCCCGTAATTTTTGAGAACTGTAGTCTATATGGCCGTCTTCGGCTACCGATACGCCCACATCAGAGGTTGCTTTTAAGTGAGCTCTTGCAATTGCAACAGTCTCTCCTACAAGCTTGTTGCTCTTAAAGCCGGTGTCGTGGATATCACTTATGCTGTCTATAAAATTGTTGTAGCCATTTATGAGAGATCTCACATTTTCCACAAGGGCGTCATTTTCATTTTTTACACCTATTACAACCGGCAGTTCAGGATTGTTTGGTGCCTTAAGTGTCAGATCGTACTGGTTGCCTACCGTAAATCTGTTTGAGGCTGAGAAATGCTCATTGCCGTTTAGGAAGAAGTGAGCGTTGGATGGCTCTTGAGCTATAAGGTTCAGACCAAAGTATGATACGTTAAGTCCCTTTTCACTGGTTGAGGATTCGCTTATCTCAAAGCGAAGAGTAGAGCCTTTTTTTAATCCGGTATCGCTTGATCCTATAATTATAGAAGTTTTTCCTTCGGCATCCTCCTGCAGACCTGCTATAAGACCAATGCCGGCCTTGTTGATGAGGCGTGAGAGTTTGGACTGTATATCCTTATTGGTATCCCCGTTTCTGATACTGTACTGGAATTCGTATTCGTGGCCGTTGATGTTGGCACTGAATGCGTAACTTCCTATAGGAAGAGCAACAGGTTCATCGGGATCAAGGAAGTGCCCGGCGTTGATCTGGTTGGTGGCCAGATGGTCTACATTGATTGTAAACTCCGGTGCGTTTTCCTGACCTGTTCCGACATATTCAACAGATACTTTATCTTCATCTGAAGAAACTGCTGATTTTTTGTTAAGTACTATTTCACTCTCACTGCTTAAAGCTTCAAGCAGACTTTTCAGAGTCCTGGCGTGCTCTTTAATACCCACAGCTTCAGCCTGGGCATAATCATCCTGTTTTAGAACATGGAGAGGGGATTGTTTATTGATCTTGGCGATAGATTTGTAGACACTCTGCAGATCACTCTTTTTGTGCTTGTCTACATTCGCATTTTCTTTTGCAACATAGGTTGTTGCGAAATGATTATAAGCTTCACTAATATTAATACCAGCCATGATGCCCCTCCTTTCTTCCATGATGTCGTGCTTCTTCTGCCATTCCATTGACATACTGCACGAGGGCATACAAGGACATGCTTTATTACCTTAACATTAACATCTGCTAGTCAAGGGCGTCAATTAAATAAGTATAAACATATTCTAAAAATACAGTAAATAGTAATTGACTGACAGACCTGCTTTAAGTTATATTAGTTTGTGATGATCTGAATTTTATTACTTGGAAAAAAGAGATTGACGATATAACATAAGCTATGTTATATTATACAAGCGACAGAGATTTAGGTCTTTTTTTTATGTCCAAAATTAAGACTGTAGAATTATAGAAAAACGCACGGAGGAATGAACAATGCGTACAAGAATTACACTTGCTTGCACAGAGTGCAAAAACCGTAACTATGATACAACAAAGGATAAGAAGACACATCCTGATAGAATGGAAATCAAGAAGTACTGCCCATTCTGCAAGAAGCATACACCCCATAAGGAAACAAAATAATTTGTTTTCATCTTATAGGATGAAGGGAGTTAGTTGATATGAGTGAAAATGTAGCTGCAAAAAAGGAACAGAAGAGTGGATTAGCGACATTTATTGAGGGCGTTAAGGTCGAGTTTAACAAGATCAAGTGGCCCAGCAGAGAGGATATCGTTAAACAGACAACAGCAGTTGTCGTAATTTCTGTAATAGTTGGCGCTATAATCGCTGTTTTTGACTATGGATTTGGATATCTGGTTAACTTTATTACCAGTATTGGATAAGAAGGAGTATTATGGCAGAAGAGATGCAGAATGAAAATGAGCTCGATCTGACTACTGATGCTGTTGCTGAAGATAAGGCAGAAGAGACTGCCGCTGTAGCAGAGGCTTCTGATGTGGCAGCAGATGCTGAGTCTTCTGATGCCGAGCCTATAAATGCTAATGCTCACTGGTATGTTGTTCACACATATTCAGGTTATGAGATGAAGGTTAAGGCTAATCTTGAGAAAACTATTGAGAATCGCCATCTTCAGAATCAGATATTTGAAGTACGTGTGCCCGTTCAGGATGTCGTTGAGATGAAGAACGGTACCCGCAGAAACGTATCTCGTAAGATGTTTCCCGGTTATGTACTGGTTAACATGGATATGAATGACGAAACATGGTATGTGGTTCGTAATACAAGAGGTGTTACAGGATTCGTAGGACCCGGAAGTAAGCCGGTTCCGCTTTCCGATGCTGAGATCAAGCCTCTTGGAATCAAGACCGAGAGCATGTCAGTTGACTTTGGTGTCGGCGACGAGATCGAAGTTGTTGCAGGTGTCTGGAACGGTACAGTTGGTATTGTACAGCGTATGGACTTTGGTAAGCAGAGTGCTACAATCAATGTCAATCTGTTTGAGCGTGAAACGCCTGTTGAGATTAGCTTTTCTGAAGTCAGAAAGGTTTGATGATTTTTTGATATATTGCGCTTAGCGCTTTATATGATATATTAGATGGGTTGGAATTAAGATATTTCAATTCATGGGAACTGGAGTGGGAGCATCCGTTAAGGGATGCGCCTGACCACATTATTTCTAGGAGGTGCCATTATGGCAAAGAAAGTCGAAGGATACATTAAGTTACAGATCCAGGCTGGTAAAGCAACACCAGCACCCCCGGTTGGACCGGCACTTGGTCAGCACGGTGTTAATATCGTTGAGTTCACAAAGCAGTTCAACGCTAAGACAGCTGACAAGGGTGATGTCATCATTCCTGTTGTCATCACAGTTTACGCAGACAGAAGCTTCACATTCATCACAAAGACTCCGCCTGCAGCAGTTCTTATCAAGAAGGCATGCAACATCCAGAAGGCTTCTGGTGTTCCGAACAAGAACAAGGTTGCAACAATCTCTAAGGATAAGATTAGAGAAATCGCTGAGACAAAGATGCCCGATTTGAATGCAGTTGACATCGAAGGTGCTATGAGCATGATCGCTGGTACTGCACGCAGCATGGGTGTTGTAGTAGAAGACTGACGGAGGGCTAACAGATGAAACACGGAAAGAAGTATGTAGAGGCTGCTAAGCTCATCGACAGAGCACAGCAGTATGAGACAGCAGAAGCAATCTCTTTAGTTAAGAAGTCAGCTACTGCAAAATTTGATGAGACTGTAGAAGTACACATTCGTACAAGCTGCGATGGACGTCACGCTGATCAGCAGATCCGTGGTGCTGTTGTACTTCCTCACGGAACTGGTAAGAGCGTTAAGGTTCTTGTATTCGCTAAGGGAACAAAGCTTGACGAGGCACAGGCTGCCGGAGCTGATCACGTTGGTGGTGAGGAGCTTATCCCTAAGATTCAGAACGAAGGATGGCTTGATTTCGACGTTGTAGTTGCTACACCTGATATGATGGGTGTTGTAGGACGTCTTGGTAAGGTTCTCGGACCTAAGGGTCTCATGCCTAACCCTAAGGCTGGTACAGTAACTATGGACGTTACAAAGGCTATCAACGATATCAAGGCTGGTAAGATTGAGTACCGTCTTGACAAGGCTAACATCATCCACTGCCCTATCGGAAAGGCATCTTTCTCAGAGGAGCAGCTTGAGCAGAACTTCACAGCTCTTATGGATGCTATCGTTAAGGCTAAGCCCGCTACTGTTAAGGGTCAGTACCTTAAGAGCATTAGCGTTGCAACAACAATGGGACCCGGTGTCAAGGTTGTAGCAAACAAGTATTGATTTGTTAATCAAATAATGTTTATAAAAAGAACAATCGCGCTGCGGTTGTTCTTTTTTTACGCAATTGTAATTCTGGCTTTTGTGATAGCTATAGCGTATATGCTTTTTTATAAGCTTGGAGAAGGCTATCTTATTCAGACTGATGAGGCATATCATGCAACTAATGCTTATGAAATGTTCAAGCAGGGAAACTGGCTTGTAAATACATACCGATATGCTGCTGATTATTTTAATTCAAAACCACCACTTTGTCTGGATATGATGGTATTGTCCTATAAGGTTTTTGGAGTGAGCGGATTTGCAGCAAGATTCCCATCGGCGCATGTTCAGGGCTGTTTACTTTTCACATGTACAGAGCTGCCGAGATGGATTCGGTATATAATCTGTTTTTTGTTATAGCGATGTTGTCACTGTATATGATGAAGGAAAAGCCTGACTTCATGTACGTCTATGGAGTTTCTCTTGGGCTTGCTTTTATGTGTAAAGGGCCACATGCGGCGCTGATATTTCTGATTGGTATTCTTTATACACCCATGGTCAGAAGAGCATTTACTTCGGCAAAAAGGGTGATTATTTCTATATGTCTTGCTGCTGTATTTCCGGCTTACTGGTTGATAAGCAGATACCTTTATGATGGTTTTGAATTGGTTAATTCCCTTTTTGTTGGTGAAGTTGTTGAAAGGGTCTCTGAATCAAAGCAGGATCTGGTTATGTCTTTGATGGATTTTTTCAGATCTGATATTAGTATTATTTTTGCTGTGAGCCTGGTAGTTATTGCGGCTTTAGCGATTATTTCTAGACGCTATATAGATATAGAACAAAAGGATGAAATAAGGAAATTCCTGCTGGATAGTTATCTATTCTTTTTGTGGGCTGTTGTTCCGGTAGCGTTCTTTTCCGTTACCAGAAGTGCTCTTACCTGGTATACGTATCCTTCACAGATTGCGATGTGCATGCTGACAGCAAAGCTTGTGTCATGGGGAATCGGGAAAATCGTGCATGAGAAGTGTTTTTGTAAAACCATGGTATTATTGACGGTTTTTGCTTTGTCATTATTTTTTATAATTCCGTGCATAATTTATGATATCAATATGGTTGGAGCAGGCGGGCATCCGGTAGATGGTACGATTGATGATTTTTTATGTGATGAAGGTTCTATTTTGATTCTTGATAAATCCTTATGGGATGATTATGCGGACAAATTAGCAGGCCATGTTATTCTGCATGATGATTCATATCTGTTTGTCAGCAATGAAATGTATTGATAAGCAGGTGCCGTAATTATATGCATTTGGGATGGATAATAACAGGATTCGTTGCCTTATATACAAAATGTGGTATTCTATCTTTGAGGAACTGCAATATAAAGGTATAGAGTTTTGTTAAATGAAGAGAAACAGAAAAAGAGATTTTAATAACAGAAAAAGACATATCAATCCTGCGATACCGGTATTCGCGGTGACACTGTTTGTCACACTGACAGTCGGTATTATTTTTCTCGCGATAACTGCCGGCTTTGGTGGAAACGGTAATGATGATTCTCTTATGACGGCTCAGTCCGGGGAATCCTCTTTTGTGACCAGATTACCCAATGGCGAGAAAATAGAGAAAGATGTTCAGCAACAAGGCACTGATGACAATTCATCGGAGACAGAAACCGGTGAGAGTACATCGACAGATACCGGCGAAAACGCAGAAGCTTCAGAAGTAGATCAGCAGACCGAAGAGGGTCAGACTGCAAGCGAAGAAATATGGAATAAGAGCATTAAAGCAAGTGATTCGGAAGTGGTGACTCTTGCATTTGCAGGTGATATCCTTTTTGATCCCGGCTATGCCATTATGAACAGCATAAGGCAGCATGGAGGTATATCCGGAGTTTTTGGAGGCAGCCTTTTATCTTATATGAGAGGCGCTGATATCATGGTGGTAAATAATGAGTTCCCATATTCAAACAGGGGCACGCCTTTGGAGGATAAGACTTTTACATTCAGGGCAGATCCTTCATCAGCAGACTTGCTTAATGATATGGGAGTTGATGTGGCCACAATTGCAAATAATCATATTTATGATTATGGTTCAGCTGCACTTCTGGATACACTGACTGCACTTGATAATGCAGGTATAGCAAGAACCGGAGCCGGCGCTAACATAGATGAAGCATCACACCCTGTGTATTACACGGTGGATAACGGAGTTAAGATAGCTATAATAGCAGCGACTGAGATTGAAAGATTTGACAATCCTGATACAAAAGGAGCGACAGAAACTTCAGCAGGTGTATTCAGGTGTCTGGATATTTCAAGGCTGCAGTCACGAATCAGGGAAGCCAAAAATGAAGGTGCATTTGTAATTGTCTGCATCCATTGGGGCACTGAAAATCAGGAAGAGATAGACTGGTGGCAACAGAAGCAGGGGCCGGAAATAGCTGATGCGGGAGCTGATCTTATCATTGGATCTCATCCGCATATTCTGCAGAAGATAGATTATATTGGAAACGTGCCGGTGGTGTATAGTCTGGGGAATTATCTTTTTAATTCAAAGGATCTTGATACAACACTGGTGAGAGCTTTTGTTCATACAGATGGAAGTGTTAATCTTCAGTTCATTCCTGCAGTACAAAGCGGCAGCACTGTTGCAGAAGCTACGGGTGACAGAAGAAATGCCATACTTGGGCATATAAGAGAAATATCCCCCGGCATCAGCATTGATGATGAGGGATATATATCGAAACGTTAGAATTTACTATAATCTTTGTCAAATACGTATATGATGTATTTGCCGACTGTGTCTGAGTTTAAAATCTGTGGATTGTTTTCTTTTATGAATTTCTGCAGATCGGATTCTGTGTGACTGGTAACGATATAGCATGTGGGCCCGTCGGGATTTTTTACCGGCGGGTACCAGTTTGAATCGGTAAGCCATTTACAGCCGTTTAGTTTTTCCATTGAGTCAAGGGCTCTTACTTTTACTTTATCATTACTGATTACAGTCAGCACATTTGCATAGTCAAAGGTGGCATATCCGTATTCGTATCCATTTTCTTCCATCCATGCTGCGACTGCATATTCGTCGCTTTCTTTGCTTTTATCCCCTTTGATCAGACCATTGTAAAAATACACGGAAGTCAGTATACCGATAATGGCAACGGGGATTGCCAGGAAAAATGCCTTTTTATGTGCAAATATATTTAAAAATAATGCTGTTCCGATGCCGAGAATGAAGACCTCCACAATAAAGTATCTGGGGGCAACTTCTGTGGTAGTAAAAGTTGATGAGATAATCCAAAGTACAAATGCAGCAACAAAACTAAGAGAGCTCCACAGCGGATCAGTGTCGGAAAAATCAGTCCTGGCTGAGGTGTTCTTTTTTCCAAATAACAGAGAAATGATAACCAGTATAAAACCTGCTGCTGATATACAGCAAAATACAGCCATTAAGATGGGGCTTGCTTCGAAGCTGATGACTCCTGTCATGGAAGGCCATACTTCACTCAGGAATTTCTCTCTGGCGTGTCTTATGTTTCGGCTGGTGGCCATGGACTTGTAAACTCTTGATCCCAGGTAATATATGATATTTTGGATTATTAGCCAGAGCAGGATGTTATAGCCTGCATTGGCTTTTTTGTTTTTTGCGTGCAGACGAGCTGCTATAAGGCGCACTATTTCCACCCCCAGCAAAGGCAGGTGACAGTAGAGCATGGTATGCATCCCCTGAAGTCCTGCAAGATAGGACAGCAGAGAGGAAAGAATAAATGCGGCTACAGGTACTCTGCCGTTTTTGAGACTGATGTTATAAATAATGAGAATAATGAGCATAACTATGAAGTAGCTGGCGTAATATGAAGCCCAGCAAAAGAGTATGCTCTG
>CAMVLM010000039.1 GCA_947168335.1 uncultured Butyrivibrio sp.
TGTGCACAATTCTTGTGCTACATTCTATCAATCCTATAAAATCTTTACCCTAGCTAGCATTACTTTTTATTCTTTAATTTTGCGTCCTTCGCACCGCCCTGGGTGTTTATCATCTTAAGAAGTGCTTTTGCTCTTGACTTCTTTCCATCTATAGTGATATTTGCCTTTGATCTGATGGATCTGAAGGCGCCCTTTCCCACATCCTTTATGTTTGTGGTCATGGATATTCTTCCCAGCTTCCTGCACTGTTTAAATGCATCCTTACCTATGGAAGTTACATTCTTTCCCATTGATACTGACTTAAGATTTTTCTTTCCTCTGGCGGCTGACTTTCCGATAGAAATAATCTTATAGGTGATGCCTTTTTTATCCTTTATTACATCAGGTATCTTCAGATTTCTTTCACCTGTCGTAACTTTAATGAGTTCTACGGTAGGCTCTGCGACATTGTCAGAGGTTACCTTGTATTTTCCAAGGGATGTTTTTATCACGGTACCTTTTGATGCAGGGCGGACTGTGTTATCATTCGAACCATCCTGATTCGTACTTCCGCTATCTCCCTGGTCTTCATTTTTTCCTGCTATCTGGAAGAAAATATAAAGCTCTCCCTCATAGTTTCCTTTACCGGAGCATATTATGGTCGCTTCTCCGGCCTTGACGTTGTTCTCATAAGAAACGGAATAATCTGTTCCCTTCTGAAGCACTTTTCCAAGGTCTGTTACCCTGGGCTCGGGACGGATTGCTTTACCTGTTTCATCGTAGGACTCCTTGGGAGTAGTGCCTTCAGCAACAGAAATATTTCTGGGAAGTATGATAACAGGTATACTAAACTCCCTTTCTGACCAGGTACTTTTAGCAGATATCTCAGTGCTGCCCTTCTTCCTGGCAATCACTTTTCCTTCAGATAATGAAGCTATGGAATCATCAACAATCGCAATATCTTTCAACGGCAGCATTGCGGTTATGTAATCTGAGCCATTATCGTTGCAGAGGGTATCCTCTCTGACATATGAAGGCTGTATTTTAACAACTTCACCTATGGTGATTTCATTTGCAGGATCACCATAGCAGAGTTCTATTTCATCATCCTCTGTAACTCCGGCGGTACTTGCAAGATACAATTCTTTATGTTTTATTCCATCGGATCTGACAGAGATCTCAACACCGGTATTACCATCAACAGGATCTGTTTCTGTGACAGATACGACGTTTGTGGAAAATTCCTGAACCCAGTAGTCAATGCCATCATAAATAAAATGACCTATACCTACAGAGACAGCATCACTGCTTAACATATGTCTCCTGTGTCCCTGGTCATCAAAGTCTTCATCATCTTCTCTGAAGGCCTCAAATACTTCTTCCACGGATTCATACCCCATAGCTATGTTTTCCGCATGGGCATTACATGCCGAATCTGAAAAAGCCGTCAGCCATTTACTCCCGTTTGGTCTTAAGTGGGAGTATGACACAGCAAGTTCAGCTGCTCTGAGCATGGCGATTTTTTCAAGCTCATAGTCGTATTTAAGCTCCGCAAGATTACTGACAGTGATTTTTGTTTCATCATCACTGTCCCAGTACCACGCATCATCCTGCGTGCGGAAGCTATTGATCAGACTGAGCATACTTCTGGCTTCAGTCTGTCCGTATTCACCTTTTATTGGAATTAAAATTGCAGAAAATGCTCTGACTTGTAGATCCGGTGCAAGTGCAATAGCAATAATAACCGTCAGATAAATTGAAAAAGCTCGCTTAAAAGCCTGCATATAAGCGCCTCCTTAAAGGTTTTCAATTCCCCAAAAATTCACCCCCGGTTTTGCTACATCAATTATTGCACTGCACCTATCTCTATGCAAATAAATAATTTATAAAGTTATGATTTGATTGCCCACCGCAGTTTTGTGGACTTACTTCTTGGATTGAGACGCTGCTCTTCAGCAGAAGGTCTGGTCACATCACTTGAAACCTCGCTGTATATTCCAAGCTTTTTAAGTTCCTTAAAGGACTTTTTCACAAGTCTGTCCTCACCGGAATGGAAGGTAAGAATTGCAACTCTTCCACCGGATTTAAGAACCTCCGGAAGTTTTTCCAGGAAAGAATAGAGTACCTCAAACTCGCTGTTTACATCGATTCGAAGGGCCTGGAATACTCTTGCACAGGATTTTTTGACAATCTGGGCGCGTTCTTCCTTCGGAACCTTCCAAAGGACTGATTCTATGGCCTCCCTGAGCTGTGTGGTGGTATCCATCTTCTCACCTTTATTCATAAGTGAAAAGACCTTATCCGCAATCTCTTTTGCATAAGGCTCGTCGGAGTTCTCGATCATCATACCGATAAACTCTTCTTTTGTGATGTTATGAAGTCTCTCTGCAGCAGATTCTCCGTGTTCAGGATCAAGCCTGAGATCCAGAGGTCCGTCTGTTTTATATGAAAATCCGCGCTTGGGATCATCTATCTGCATGGAGGAAACTCCAAGGTCCGCCAGCACAAAATCAAATTTCCCGGCTTCCCCGGCAACTTCATCGATATTGGCAAAGTTAATAAGTCTGAACTTAAAGACATCCTCACCATAACCGCGGTCACGAAGTCTCTGAACTGTTTTCTGTGACTCTATCGGATCAACATCAAGGCCGTAGATGCAGCCATTACCACCAAGCTTCTCCAGCATATGTGATGTATGTCCGCCATATCCCAGCGTGCAGTCAAGTCCCTGCTGCCCCGGCTGAATATGCAGAAAATCCAGAATCTCATTTACCATGATGGATATGTGCATACCTGCAGGAGTTGAGCCCTTTGCTATAACATGTGCAACGGTATCGGCATATTTCCCGGGATTCTGCTCTTTATATTTTTCTTCAAACTTTTTGGGATACTTACCTGAATAATGTATCCTTCTTTTGTGTTTATTCTCTTCCATTCTCAATTCCTATATTTCTTCCGGTTTTCAGGAGAATCTTATAATTCTTTTTCATAACAAAGGAAGTCCTGATCATACATATGACATTCCCCGACTACCTTAAAATCAAAAGCCGCATATGACCGGATGGCTTTTGTATTATATTTATTTACCAGAAAATGAGTACCTTTGTTACCGCGTCTCTTAAGTTCTTCCATTCCGAATCTGAGCATTATCCGCGCATAACCTCTATTCTGCTCATCGGGTAATACTGCAAGTCTTGCAAGCTCACCTGACGGAGTGAGTTTTTCATTCCAGCAGTCAAGGCTGTCAACCGCCTCATCCTCTTCAAGAGAAATGGCAGCTTTTATTTTCCCTTCCGATTTAAGGACAAACAAAGCATCACGGGAAAAGTCAAAATCAATTGTCTCGTTTGAAGGATAATAATCATTCCAGGGACAGAAATCCCGTCCTATCTGCAGCTTATAGAGTGATAAAATCTCACTTCTGTCCTCTTCCGATGCCATTGTAATATCATAATTCATTGTATTTCCTCAAGCTTATCTCTCTTTGTTAATATCTGGCTTTGCCGGTCTCCACATAGTTCTCGAACATATCTGCATAGCTGTCCAGAATATCCGTATCATGATGCATTATTTCCTGTTTCCCCTCCAGGTCAAGAACAAGAAAGAAAAATCTGAATTTGTAATAGCCATACACGTAAATACCATCCTCATTGGGGCCGTAGATTATACATTCTTTTATTTTTCCGATACTCCCAACCCTTGGCGGTCCGAGAGGTGTCTCTACCTTTCCGAATTTTTCGCACAGCTCCTGTACCGGTGTTTTCATCTTTGCGATTCTCTTTTTATAAGACATCATGTTGCTAATGAACCACAGAATTATACACTCAACAATAATCAGTCCTGCTGCCAGTGACCCTTGATTGAGGTTTGCGCGAATATATAAAATCGCAGTGGTAAGAAGTCCCAACACAACAATTTTTATTATCACAGACATTATTCTGTCCACTTTAAGATTACAGTAATCGCCACTTGTCACCGTCATTATTACCAGGCCTTCTACCAGGAGCAGGTATGCTATAACCATACTTCTGCCATCGGTTTTTCCAGCAACCACTATAACGGTTCCGATGATCATTAAAGATAGTCCAAAAACATTGCATATAACATCGGTCATCACATAACCAATCCGTTCCACCATGGCGTCAAATATTTCAGTCATCCTGAAAAAGCCAATGGCAAATAAAAAAACTGATATTCCCAGAAGTATATATGATGCACCACTCAGCTGCTTCGGGAGAAAAAACAGAATCAGATACGAGAATAAAAGTGCTATGATATTTTTCCAATTTTCTTTAAAGAAACCCATAATCCCCTCCCAGTTCAAGTCTCATTTAAATATTTTAACCCGAAACCGTTTATAAATATAGTATCAATGGATTGAAAAAATCAGCTTCCTGTCGATCTGTAATGTAAGCGCAAAAGTAGCTATGATCGTAAACAGTGCTCTAAGCGGCAGTTGGAAGCTTTACTTTGCGGAGCTAATAATACTGATAAAAGAGAGTTATTCACTATCTTCTCCTCCCCTCATGAGTACTGTAATTGCATCACAGATCTTATCAAGCATCTCATTTCTTTTAAGATTGCCTCTGTAAATCTGATGAAATCCCATCCTCTATCCGGTCATCAATCATCTCTGAATAGAAATCCACCGATTTTCTGATATCGTCCTGGGAAAGACCAGCCAGCCCATCTGTAAGCTAACTTATAAACTCTGCTTTATTCATGTTTATCCCCTCTCGTCACATACTCATAAATCTTCATCAGTTCCTTCCACTCCTCTTCAAAAGCCTGAAGTCTTAAAAGTCCGGCCTCAGTAATATGGTAATACTTCCGAAGCCTGCCATTGTGTTCAGCCGATTTTACTGTCAGAAGCTGTTGATTCTCAAGCCTTCGCAGTATCGGATAAAGAGTCGACTCGGATATCTCCACATAATCACTCATGTCCTTCACTATCTTATATCCGTAGGAGTCTTCGCTTTTGATGGCGGCCAGAACGCACACGTCCAAAAGCCCTCGCTTCATTTGATTTTCCATCTCATTACCTCCTGTTACGCAATACTATATATTGCATAGTATAATGTATCAAGTAGCATCCTGCGGAAGATGGGGCGCTGCGTGCCAGTGGCACGCGTTTAGCGCCGACCGAGGCGTGTTCCCACACGCCGAGACCTTGAACCGCTTGCATAGCAAGCGGGTTCAAGTCCCCTTCCACACGAAAAAAAGAGGTATGACATTCGTCATACCTCTTTTTGTTCGTGCGGAAGATGGGACTTGAACCCACACGATGTAGCCATCACAAGATCCTTAGTCTTGCTCGTCTGCCAATTCCGACACTTCCGCATTCAGTTGTTCGCTGCCGTATTTATCAGCGACAGCTTCTATATAATATCAAATTCTCAAAATAAGTCAACACCTTTTTTCAAAAAAAATATATATTTTTTCAAAAATCGTTATTCTGTTTTTTCTTTAATACTATTACGATTATCACATATATTATTGTCGCAATTACCCCGCCGGCAACAAGTATCCCGTATTGATTACTAAGGAGCTTTTCTCCGCCAAAAGTATATATAAATATATGCGGGAATCTGGCTATAAATGTTATCAGCATCCACTTTATCAGAGACTCGCCCGAATAATATCCGAGCCATGCATATGTATCTTTAGGGAGTGGCAGAAGCATGAACATAACATGTATCAGCACCGGATTTCCAAGTTCTATCTTTTCCTCAACCTTAGCGAGCTTATCCTCCGGAAAAAGATAACATAAAAAGCTTCGCCCGTACTTTCTGCCTATTAAAAATGCAATAGTGTTTCCTATAGTTGCAAAAAAATCACACAAAAGTGCTCCTTTTAGTCCGCCTAAAAGATACCCTGATGCAAGATAGAAAGGCAATCCGGGAATACAGGTAGACATTGTTTGAACCATCACAAATAATCCAAATACCAAAAGTCCAATAATGCCCTTGCCATCAACAAACTTCTGCAGTGCCTCAGGATCACCCACAAACTGTATCATTGGACGTCCTACAACAAAATAAAGAAGAGCCATGAACAAAACGATTAATAAAAGCGTCAGTACTGTTCTAATAATTCCTTTTTTCATTTCCAATCATTTCCCCAGACACTATTACACAGGTTAACACAGGCCTCTTTTGAGAAATCAGGATCCTGTGAAACAATTTCATTACGAAGTGCCATTTCATCAGTATATTCTGATAAGGGATACACCGTAACGCCCTCATATCCCTTTTCCAAATGGCAAACAACAGCCTCTATGCCAAAATCCTCCACGCAGACTTCTTCCAGATCATCTTTACCCACCTTAACTTTTGCCATTCCACCTACCATACGATTGGTAACTCCTGCTCCAGTGCTCGAAGTCCAGCTGACAAAGTTTCCAAGGGAATAATATACAAGCATGTCCCCATCTCCATGGTTATTGCTGTATCCCGCTTCTTCATCCTCTATAAATTCCACAGGCTCTATGACATGGGGATGTGTACCTATAATAAGATCCGCGCCTCCATCTCTAAAAATATCCGTCCACCACTTCTGATAGTCATCGGCATCCAGCCTGTATTCCGTTCCCCAATGGGGACACACTATGGTAAAGTCCGCATTTTCTTCTGCATATTCAAGGTCCTTTTTAACCTTTTTTTCATCAAGCATATCCACTGCATAGGGCATATCCGAAGGAAGTGGAATTCCATTAGTTCCATAAGTGTAATTCAATATTGCAAATTTAATTCCCTTTTTCTCAACAATACTTACACTATCCTGCTGCTGACTTGTACCATTTATTCCAACTACAGTTATGTCAGGATGATTCTCTTCCCAGTAATTCAATGTATTTATGATGCCGCGCTTTCCCTTATCAAGTGCGTGATTTGTTCCGTGACATATCACATCAAAGCCTGCGTTAACCAGTGAATCTCCTATTTCATAGGGAGCATTAAATGAAGGATATCCGGAAACCCCCAGTTCCTCTCCGCCTATTATTACCTCCTGATTAACTATGGCAATATCAGCTCCTTCAATTTCATCCTTCATATTAGAGAAAATAAAATCGAAATTGTAATCCCCATTTTCATCACGGGCCGCATCTTCAACAGGTGAGTGTAGCAGAATGTCTCCCACCATTATTATAGAGACTTCCCGGTCATCCTCCTTACTACCCTTTGAGTCAACGGCATTTTCAATGTCCCAGGAGTCCGCATCTGATTCACCATATGCCTCATTGTTTTTTAAGGCAGCATCTGGTCCGGCAACAGTTTCATTGTCCCCAGTTACTCTATCAGTTTCTTCCTGCCCGTTTTCAGAGTTGATAGAATCACTTATATCCTCAGAAGATACAACCTCATCTGCCACATCCTCTGTCGTCTCATCTACCGTTTTACCACAGCCATTAATAAGGCAAGCAGCCATGGCTGATGCCATGACTGCGTATAAAAGCTTATCCTGTTTCATAAAGACAGGTTCCCTTCTATTCCATCAAAACAAACAATTTTTTTATCCCCATTTTTCATGGATAATGTAATCTTACCATATCCTCCCTTATTTTCGGAGTCTGAATATTGTATTTGTGAAACAGAAAACAACTCGTCCTGTGCAAAATCTTTATGGGACTCCTTTGTAATAACCTGTGAGATCAACACGCTTTGTTCATAACGATTTTGTTTTTGCCTGCTGGTTCTTGCATATATTACTATTGATTTTTCTGAATCCGGATTGGTCTTCTCTCTGTTAACTGTATCAATTGAATCCCAGCCATCATATATGGTCATTGCCATTTGTTTTTCATGGCCCATATGGTCATAGCCCTTGAGAATAATCGCAGAGGCGTCAATATTATCATCATGATATTCCTCTCTGAAAATCTCTGTTCCATTGTCAGGAAAACCATATGCCCCCAGAGTTATCTCCATCGGCTTTTTGTACAGCTTCAGCCTATCTACTCTGACGATGCCAAAAGGCACAGCAAAATCCGCGAGATTGATACCATGAATCCAATGCGATTCCTTTTCAAGACAATAGTTAAAATACTGTCTTCTGTACAAAACACCATCTCTGATGCCGGCATAAAACAGGACATTCCCATACTGAAGCTCATCTTTTTCAGGATCAGACAATACATATTCCTGAGCCTCAATACCGTCATCCACACCTGCTTCCCAAGGGTAACCGGTATTGAAATTCAGCTTGGAATAATTCCACATACCATGCCTGTCATCCTTCTGTTTCAGTACTTTTCCGGTTCTGTAAATAGTTACACCGTTTGCCTTGTGATTACTAAGAACTATTCCCGGCCCCTTTAATTCCGTCTCGAGAACCTCGTCATCCTTAAGGTTTTCCCATACTCCATTCTCCTCTTTTGCTGTCCAGAATGGATGGTCAGCAGGAAGTGTAAGACAAAGAAATGCCTTACCCAGCCAAAAAGGCGACTCCGCACAGGAATATCCCTGAACCAACGGCATAAACTGACCATAGAATCCAAGCGTGGGAATTCCCTCATGTAAAAAATCATCTCTCGTAATAAACTGAAGAAGTGATCCGGATGCAATTCTTCTTGCAAGTCCCGGGTTTGCCACAGAGTTTTTAAGAACGAAATTTCCTTCAAAGGCACCGGTAACTGCATTCCTGTAGATGTTACTGCGGCCCCACATATTGGTATGTCCATCCTCATCAAACATTCTGTCAAAGGTCTTCATCAGCTCATTTGAATTCTTCTCAAAACATCCGGCAAGATATGGTTCATTTTCATATCCGTACCAGTCACACCAGATCGGCGCATAGACCTGGAACGCCCAACAGGAATAATAGTCAAAAGAATGACCGTCCCTGTACCAGCCATCTGTGGTGTAATATTCCAGAATCCCCCTTGCATGCTCCCGCATGATATCCCTGTCAATCTCATAACCGGCCTTATTCAGGAATGCCAGATCAAGCATATTAAAAAGGCGCCAGTTCTGCGGCACGGTATTGCCATTTGCATAACCGAATAAAAAATCGGCAATAATGTCTTTTTCTTCTTTTGTGTAGGTCTCCCATATTTCATTCCGGGTGATCCAAAGGCACATGACCAGCGCACAGGTTTCAACCGTCTGCTGAAAGACCATTGAAGGCTCATAGTTTTCAACCGTAGAAAGCATCTGCTCATACGTACCCACCGACTGCTCATCATCCTTTGAACAGGAACGCAGTATATGGTTTTTGTAATAATCCCTGAGGTTAATACCATTTAAAACAAGCTCCGGATTTTCATGTATGAGCGGCGCAGCAATAAACATTGATCTTGCAAGTCCTTCAAAATACTCCGCTTTTTTCTCCCGGATATTATCACCATGAGGATACGTGATCTCTTTTTCCTTTCTGGGCATAACCACAGGCGCATCGAAAGATTTAATATTTCTGAAAACACCTTCCATCAGATACGTTGCGGCATCCAGCCAGTGCTCTCTGGCAAGGCCGGTATACGGACTTATTTTATAATCAAACTCATGCCTGAAAATCTGCATTTTATTCCACCTTCTCTATTTTGAATTTACAGCTGCACTTCCCACAATAGCCTTTGGGGGCTACCGTCCAGATGATTCTTTTAACAGCTTCTGCATTGCCTTCATGATCAACATGAACTTCATCCAATATTCTTATCTCCGGACTCAAGGCATCAATTATTATTCTGCAGCTGTGTTTTTTCCCTTTTATAAAAATCTCGTCTTCCTTTATTGTCACATCCTGCTGGGTTACAAGGTTTTCTTCAATCAGACACCCTGAGCTTACAAATTCATCCCTGACTGTCAGATTATCTGTATCAAAATCATAGATAAGCTCCCTTTCAAAGCCTGTAAGATTCCAGTTTCCATAAGCATTTTTAATACTGTATTTAAAAAAACCTTCCCCGTCAGATTCAAACTTATCACAGGCATATTGTTTTCCGGCCATCTGCCCGCTGCCATCTATAACCGGAAGATTATGACTCAGGGAATTATTGCAAAAAACACCATATCGTAGCGTGTCATCAAAGTACTCCTTCGTATACTCTCCTGCACCAAGATCAGTCAGCAAAAACTCATCACCTGCAACATAGAAAAAGCTGCCTACATCATTGTGATTATGCGGCTCATCATTATTGCCTCCCTTGCAGGCCATCCCCGCATCCTGACTGATACAGATTCCCCACTGGGAGTTTTTAAGAACATAGCAGTTTCTAACTAAAACATCTTCAGAACGGTTATCAGTTTTAATATACTCATCTGTCCATTCCAGGTCCCGTAATGTCATCAGAAATCTGTAGCATTTATCAAAATCATAGTGTGCCGCACTGCTTACAGGTGGTATAGTCACACCATGGAAACGCATCGCCAGCCCGGATGTAAGCCCTATTCTATATCTGTCATTTTCAGATCCATCCGAAAAGCTGAGAGTAAGTCCCGAATTGAAAAAGCATTTCTGCTGAAATTCAGCAACAGCCTCGCACTTTTGAGGAAGGGTACACAGATTTTTATAATCCCCGTTCTTACCCAGCTGTTCCATAAATGCCATATAAAAATACATTCCATATGTAAAATAACTAAGACCTTCATAGCAGGTTCCGTCATCACCAAAACCTTCCAAAAAATATCCCAGATTGTCACATACTCTGTTCACCAAAGCCCTTTGCCTTGTTTTATCACTCTCAAGTAAATACAGGGAGATAAGTCCGATACTGCCGTTACACACAGCGTTCCAGTTCATCTCAGACTGCTCCCAGCCATCGTAGGGCTTTCTTTCTTCGTAAGGCTCTATTACTCTTTTTAAAATATTATCCCTGACTTTTCCCACAAGATCAGCATCAAGTTCATCACCTATCCTGTATATGATCTCGGCAAGTGCTTCTCCTGTTTCTGACGCAAAAAGGTCTACGTACCTCTCCCAGTTTTTATCTTTAAATCTGTCCACATGGGCAGGAAGAGCCCAGCATCTCTCTTTGCATATTTCACTCATTACATATTCAAGCCTGTCGATATATTCCTTTCTGCTTTCGGAATCATATATCGCAAGCACGCCAAAAACGCAAAGGAATCTTCTTCGTTCAAAATAATCCTTTTCATAGATTATTCTGTTTCCTGTTCTTTCTGTAAGAGAAAACTTTTCCTCAGTAAGAACAGGAAGATTTTTATCGAATAATTCCTTTGCATCATTTTTCAGTCTGATCAGGTATTCTTCTTTGAACTCTCTTATCTCACTCTTCATAATCCATCAATTACCAGTACTGATTCCAGTCGCAAACCATTCTTGTAAGAGCTTCAAAATAAAAATAGTCTCCCCAGATATTGCACTCATCAACGCCGTAATGATTGCAGGTATTGTAGGGTGAATGGTTAGAATAAGTACTGTGAAGAACAAGTCCATTGGACTCATCATATGAGTGCACCGCATAGTTTTCATACAGAGATTTCATGAGTTTGTAAGCGATACTCCTGTATTTATCCGCATCATCCTTATTAAGATATTTACACATCTCAAGCATACCGCAGGCAGCAATAGCCGCTGATGAAGAATCCCTGGGCTGATCGTCTCCATCAGTAAATTCAAGATCCCAGAATGGAATCATATCCTCCGGCAGATGCTCAAGGAAATAGCCTGTTACATTTTTAAATTTCTCAATGTAATCTTCCTGCTTTGTATATCTGTAAGCACAGGCCATGCCGTAGATTCCCCAGGCCTGTCCTCTTGCCCAGGCGGAGCCGTCCCTATAGCCCTGACAGGTTGCCCCGTGATCAGGCTCCCCTGTTTCCATATTAAAGAAAAATGTATGCCAGGTTGAATAGTCATCTC
The DNA here is from genome assembly GCA_947168335.1 of uncultured Butyrivibrio sp. GTDB lineage: Bacteria > Bacillota > Clostridia > Lachnospirales > Lachnospiraceae > Butyrivibrio. The sequence goes on from CAMVLM010000039.1 coordinate 11,800, forward strand.
TGATCACATTTCTTACTGCCGTATGAATGTGTTTCTCTGCTATATCCCTGTACTTATTGTCACCGGTCTCCTCGGATGCCCAGTAAAGAAGCGGCAAGTTCAAAAGGCAGTCTATGATCAGCCTGTAATTTTCAGGTGCATTCATAGGTCCCCATGCCTGAATAAATTCTCCCACAGGATGAAATCTTTTTATCAGCTGATCCGCAGCAAGTAAAGCCGCCTTTTTCGCCTTTTCATTCCCCGTCAGTTTATACGCTGCCACACATGATGGTGTATATAAAAATCCCATGTCATGGTGATCTACTTCTATTTTATTCTCAATTCTGTCAAGGAATGACTCAACCTGAATCTCAGCAGCCGACCTGAGTTTTATGGCATCTTCACTTCGTCCGTTTCTAAGACAGTTTTCATATGCAAGCCATATTTCTCCGGTCCAGAAGCCACCCGTCCAATCGGTATTGTCCACAGGCTCATAAAAGTTATTTTCGCTGTAAGCTTTCTGAAATTTTGTTGTAAACTCACCCAGATTTTTAAGAACCATCTTTTCCGCAAAATCCAGAGCAGCATTTATCTCTTTATCTGATATTTCTTTGTATTCTTCAATCGGTTTCATAATACTGTTCCTTATCTGAAGCGATATTCACTTCTCTGAAAAATCATTCCCCAGCGGCTCTATATCCCTGCCAAAAACCTTAATCTGTGATAATGCAGGAAAAGGTGACGGCTCATCTGACTTTATCAGTTCTTTCAAAACCAGCCACTCCACCTGTTTCTTTTTTATTTCTATTATCTGCCCTTCATCAGTTTTTGTCATATCGTATTTGCAGACTTCTCCGTCCGAATACTCAATTGTGATCTGTTTCCACCAGTTATCATGAGGGAAGTCAGCACGTTCATAGATAACAATCTTATCTATCTCTACAGTTCTGCCAAAATCAAGTTTAAACTCCGCATCATCTCTGCAGTTTATTCCCCAGGACTGGTAAGGCCATTCACCATGTGAATGATTGGCTACGATTCCATCTATTGCATTGCGGGCTGCAAAAACCGATTCGCCTCTTGTCTCAACATTTGCGGTGGCATGGGGATAACAGTGCGTGTCACCATGCTGGTCATTGACGTTAATGGCAAGATTTCTGTACTGACCGATTTCTTCTTTTGTTGCTCGTCTGACAGTGAGAAGATGTCTAAAATCAGAAAATGCCGCAGGCGGATAACTGATCCTCTTTTCCTCAAAGGGTATCTCAAAATGCAGATCATCAGTCAGATAAACAAGACTCTCTCCCAGGCTCTCATCCAGCTGTACATGATAAAAGCCCTTCTGCTTCCCAATCTCTACAGCAATGCTGTCACCTCTGGTATACCCCGATGTATTTACAAGACTCACCTCATTTTCACCGTGCTCAACAAACCTGGTATTGGAGTTTTCGTCCAGAATCTTTATAGTCAACATATCCTCTCCCATCTGCCCGATACAGGCTTTATCCTATATCAGGTTCATCCTTTAATGTGATTAAGTCTCCGTGCTTTCCTTCTGTCTCAAAAATTATGATTTCGTTTTTGCCTTTTTTAATCAGCGGAGCAGGAATATAGAGTCTCTTCTGCGGCCCTATTTCCCAGAACCTTCCGAGATTAAATCCATTGATGAAAGCACAGCCCTTACCCCATCCTTCAAAGTCGAGGAAGGTATCACAAAGCTCGTCTGCCTCAAATGAAAATTTATAAAAAGCAGGAGTGTTATCAATGTATTCCTTTGAAAAATCCACTTTGTCCACATTATCAAGCGGAAGCGTATACATATCCCAGTTATTATGCATATGTCCGTTTATCTGAACACACTGTCCGATTCCTTTTCTCTGATGCTCCATTCTCGGACCAAAGTTTACTCTTCCCATATTTTCAACGAGAATATCTATATCCTTACCTCTCTGTGAGAGCTTCATCTGCTCTTCTATGGGAAGTGCCAGCGCTTTTTCTATCTCTTCATCAGACATAACCTCTGCTTCCCTGTTCAGTTCCAGATCATACAGCGTTATCAGTGGTTTCCTGTCAACAAGGATATTGGCTCTATCGCCTGCCTCCCACAACCTGATCTTTGCAACTGCATCCTCTGTTTCAAGCACAGAATGGTAAAGAATATATCCATAACTCTGATCAAGCTTTTCCATGCTTACAGGATAAGTGCTGCTGGTTTTTGTGCTTATATCATCAAGTACAGAAAACAGGCTTACTTTATCTTCTACCTTAAGTTCACCATAGCTTCCTCTTTTTATCACACTTTCAGCGAGCTCCGGCACTTCAGGGATGTCAGCATGCTTTGCTATTACTTCCTTATACCTGTTGTATTTTTCAGTTATCCGCCCATCTTCTGTGAGGATTCCGTCATAGTCATAACTTGTAACATCCGGAGTAAGCTCATCATAATAGTTACTTCCGTTCATGAAGCCAAAATTGGTACCACCCTCGAACATGTAAATATTCACATGCCCCATGTCAAGCATGTCATCAAGGTCCTTAACGCTCTCCTCCAGATTACCCTTCATGTGTCCACCGTTTCCCCAATGGTCAAACCAGCCGACCCAGAACTCAGAGCACATAAGCGGGCCACCATTTGTATAATTTTTAATAAGGTCAAACCTCTCCTTTGTCCTTGAACCAAAATTACCTGTGGGATGGGCTCCCTCGACAGTTCCGCCTCTTAAGTTTTCATGGTAAGGACCGTCACTTGTAATAAACGGCACTGTTACACCATGCTTTTTCATGAGATCTCTCATGCGTTCCATATAGCTTTTATCATTTGCATAATAGCCATACTCATTTTCAATCTGCATCAGGATTACATTTCCACCATTATCAATCTGATGCCTGGTGAGCATTGGCATAAGAACATCATAGTAAGCCTCAACCTCTTTCATAAAAGGCTCATAGTTTGTTCTTACCTTCATGCCATCCTCTTTTAAAAGCCATGCCGGAAGTCCTCCGAATTCCCACTCAGCACAAATATAAGGTGACGGACGAAGAATAAGATACAGTCCGACTTCTTTTGTCAGTTCAATAAATTTCTCAATATCAAGCATGCCCTCAAAGTTAAACTCACCCTTTCCGGGCTCATGCATATTCCAAGGTATATATGTCTCAACGGTGTTTCCACCCATAGCTTTCAATTTTAAAAGTCTGTCCTTCCAATATTCAGGAACAGTTCGAAAATAATGAAACGAGCCGGAAATTATCTTAAAAGGCTCTCCATCCAAATAAAAATCATCCCTCACTTCAAATCTGCTCATAATGTTTCCCCTGTCTTTTTTATTAAAATATCGCCCCAGTGCGCATCCATAGCGGAGCGCTCTTTTATCATAGAAAAGCAATTTTTATGATATAAAAAAGGGAATACCAGCCCCAAAAACCGGTATTCCCTTGAATTTAGTCACATAGACTAATTTAATGCCCTGCTAAAATCTCATCTTTGAGATTACTTGTAAAGAGCATCAATCTGTGTCTGAAGCTCAGCTGCTACATCTGCGATACCTGCCTGCTCAAGAGCTGCCTGCATCTCTGCTACGATTTCTTCAGCTGTACCTGTGTACTTACCAAATGAAATCTGCTTCATGTAGTTTGTATAAACTTCGTTACAGTTATCAATCTTAGCCTGGATGCTGTCTACATCAGGTACGAACTGACCATAAGGATAGTCAATCTTGATACCGTCATATTTAGCATAGAGTTTATCGATCTCAGTCCAGTTACGGCTTGCATCTCTGATCTCGATGTCATCGTTACGTCCCCACCAATAGTTAGTCATACCATTGATGTTATCAGATGTTGAATCATATCCTTCAGGAGTCTCTCTGAGGCCATCAGCATTGATTTCATATGAAACGCCTTCAATACCATAGTTGAAGAGCTTGTAGCATTCGGGGTCGTTTCTGATAAGATCATAAACCATAAGTGCTCTCTCAGGATTCTGAGAAGCTGCTGAAACTGCCATAGCACCATGTGTGATTGAAAGAGCTACTACGTTGTCTGTCTCTTCGCCAAAGTAGAAGAAGCCTGACTCAGCCTTAGGATCATCAGCATAAATTGTGTTTGCTTCTGTTGCAGAGCAAAGGTCTGTCCATGTCTGTGTGTGGTGCTGCTCAGCTGCAACCTGACCTACACGATACTCATCTCTGTTCTGAGAAGATGTGTTGTTAAGAACGTCTGTAGGCCATACACCGATTGTATCCCATTCCTTCATCATCTCAGCATACTTAACAAGTGAATCTGTCTCTGTCATAACAGGTGTAACTACTGTGTAAAGATCATCCTTAGTACCGCCCCAGAGAGCGCCTGTTGCAAGACCATCGATAGCAACAAAGTTTGTATGTGATGCAATCCAGCCGTTAGCCATCTGTGCATACTGTGTACCATCTGAATCCCAAACAGCCTTAAGTTCAGGATGGTTTTCTTTTACATACTTGAAGTATGTTGTAAGATCTTCCCAGCTGTGAACGCCATCTGCAAGTCCTGCGTCCTTAGCCCAATCAAGGCGATAGATGAATCCGTGGTTTGTCCACTGTGCATAATTGTCTTCAGGCATAAGATAGATGTCACCATCATACTTACACATATCCCAGTGCTCAGCGGGAACGCTTGCCCATGTCTTGGGAGCATATGTCTTGAGCATATCCTCAGAAAGTGCAAGGAATGCACCATTCTTAGCATTCGGCCATGCATCAAGCCAGTCAGATGCTGTACCAACAAGGTCTACACTTCCATCCATCTGTGCAAGTGTCAGGTTGTAGTTTGAAAGATAATCTGTCCACTCAATGTAATAAATCTCAAGTTCAGCATTTACCTTCTCTGTGAGGATCTCGTTGAGCTTTGCAAGCATCTCATTAAGACGCTCAGCTGCTGCTCCATCCGGACGATCACCTGTTGTCATATAGTTGATAACTACATGCTCAGATGTATCGATATCAGAAGCTGCTGCACTCTCTTCTGCTGCGCCATCAGATGACTCTGCTGTCTCCCCACTTGCCTCAGTGGTCTTCTCAGCACTTTCTTCAGTTGCTGTCTCCTTGTCTGCTGATGTGCTTTCTCCATTGGAAGAGCCACCGCATGCAGCCAATGAGAATACCATTGTGGCACTCAGTAAAACTGACAATAACTTTTTCTTCATTAATAAACCCTCCTATTAAATAATGAAATGTGTCTATCTAAAACCTCACCATGAGGTTAAGATCATGATAATAGTCCAACAAGGAAGTTCCGCTTATCCTTTCACCGCTCCAACAGTAATTCCTCCGATGAAGTACTTTTGTACGAAAGGATAAAGAAGTACGATAGGTCCTGTTGCAAGCATTGCATTTGCCATCTTTACAGTCTCGGTAGGGATGTCAGTAAGTGATACATACTGTCCTGCTACAGAGTTCTTAAGAGCCTGTGTCTTGTTTACAATCTCATAAAGCATGTACTGAAGCGGCTTTACATCCACCTTACTTGAGAGGAAAAGTGATGACTGATACCACTCATTCCAATAACCAAGAGCAAGGAATAGACCGATTGTCGCAAGTGCCGGCTTAAGCATAGGCAGAACCAGACGAACAAATATTGTCATATCACCTGCGCCGTCGATTTTACCTGACTCCGTAATCTCATGAGGAATCTGCTTAACAAAGTTCTTCATCAGAATAATGAGCCATGGTGACATCATCAGCGGAAGAAGTACTGCAAAGTAGCTGTCCTTAAGACGATAAGTCTTTGTCATCATCAGGTAGTAAGGTGCAAGTCCTGCTGAAAACAGACTTGTAAAGTAAATATAGAAGGAAATCGCATTTCTGAAAGGAAAATCCTTTCTCTGAAGCGCATATCCTGTCATTGCGATGATTGCAAGTCCAACTCCGGTACCTACCATAGTCATGATGATCGTAAGTGCGTATGATTTCCAGATAAGTCCGCTCTTGGTAACCATCTCGTAAGCCTTAAGGGTGAACTCATGAGGAATAAGCTGCACTCCATGAACTCTTATGTAACTCTCCGAAGTAAAACTTGATGCAAGTATTATTAAGAAAGGGAAAATACAAGCCAGTGCGTAAAACGTTGTAAGGAAATAACCAACACCTCGCACAACCATATCAGTTGCGCCTATCCTTACTTTGGCTCCGCTTTCCATTAAGTCCAAATCTTTAGTCTTAGCCATTTCTACTCCTCCAAATCAGAATAATGAATATTCCGGATCAATCTTTTTAATTACTCCATTTACTACCATAACAATTACAAATCCTACGATAGACTGGTAAAGACCAACCGCTGATGCTGTAGAGAAGTTGAAGTCTGTCATTGTAGCTCTGTATACGAATGTCTCAATGATGTCTGTAGTATCATAGAGAAGTGAATTCGTACCAATTATGTTGTAGAACAAACCGAAGTTACCTTTTACAATTCCGCCAAGAGCAAACAAAAGAAGAATGATAATTGTCGGCTTAAGGCTTGGAAGAATGATGTATCTGATTCTCTGGAAAGCATTTGCTCCATCAACCTTTGATGCTTCAATTATTTCAGCATCGATACCGCAAATAGCTGCAAAGTAAACTACTGAATTGTATCCTGTCTGCTGCCAGAGATAGATGACTACCAAAAGTACCGGCCAAACATTGGGATCAGCATAGGGCTGCCATTTCTCTAATCCGAAGGCTTCAAGTATTCCATTTATGAAACCTGTATCATAGTTCAAAAGGTTGAATACCAGAACGCCCACAAGAACCTGTGAAATAAAGTAAGGCAGGAACATCATTGTCTGCGCTACCTTCTTAAAAAGCTTAGCCTGCATCTCATTGAGAAGAATTGCCATTACTATTGCCAGGAAATTACCCAATAAGATAAATGCCAGATTGTAAAGAATTGTATTCTTTGTAAGTGTGAGAAGTTTACCTGAACTTGCAAGGAATTCAAAGTTCTGAAGTCCTATAAACTTACTTCCAAAAATTCCTTTTCCATAATTGTATTTAACAAATGCTACCCATATTCCCGGCAAAGGCATGTAACTAAACATGAAGAAGAAAACTATTGCCGGTATACACATCAGGATCAATGTCCTGTATTTAACAACGTTTTCAAAAAATCCCCTTTTCTTTCGAGGTGTTACCGAATTGGTATTTTTAGAATTCCCCATAAAATTTCACTTCCCTTATCTGTTTCTGTACATTTCTGTTGTGATTTTTATCATTTTGCAACCGGTTTCATATAAATATTTAAGCATAATGCCAATGTATCGTCAACGGTATTTTTGATACCGGTTTCAAAATTGTTAATAATACACAAAAAGAGGTGCCATGATTTAGCACCTCTCCACATTGTTATCACAAGTAAACTATTTGGTTAAATCCCGTGTTATCTTAACCATTATTTTCTTGAAACAAATTTCAAAAAACAATCATTACCACCTTATCAGGCCCTGCTTGGTCCGCTGCTCTCTCTGGTAACAAGTGTTGGTTCAACGGTCTGCCTTCTCGGAGCATCATCCCCCTTTGATGCTGCAATTGCCGTATCGATAAGACACTGTCCGAAGAATTCATAGTTATAATCAACGCTGGTGAGCTTTGGTATCATAACATCGGAAATATAAGTGTTATCAAAGCTTGCCACAGAGAAATCCTGAGGAATCCTGTATCCGCTGTCCTCTATTGCCCTGACCACACCTGCAGCGGCAAAGTCATTGATGGCAATTACGGCAGTGGGAAGCTTCGAAAGCTTAAGAACCTTTTTCATACACTCGTAACCGCTCTCTATGGAATAGCTTCCATTTGCAACGTAATCCGGGTTGAATTCTATATCATGATCCCTGATTATTTTTTCATATAACAGAACCTTCTCTCTGGTGGATTTGACATCGAAGCGTCCGCCAACAAGAGCAATTCTGGTGTGTCCAAGCCCTAAAAGATGCTCCATAACAAGGTCCATACCGCTTTCAGCATCAATCTCAACACTGTAGCTTGGAACATCCTCAGGAAGGCGCCCTGTTACCACAAGTGGAAGATTTTCAGGCAGTTTCCTGACAGCATCGCAGTATCTCTGATCCGTCTCGGCATCATCAACACGGCCTCCGATCTGAACAATTGCATCCACTCTCTGCTGATTAAAAAGCTCAAGCTGTTCAATTTCATTATCAGTAACGCCAAATGAATTATACAAAGAAACTGTATATCCCGACTTCTGCGCAGCAGCCTCACAGGCCACAAAAAGCTGAGCATAAAAAGGGTTTCGAACATCTGCGGCGATCACACCGATTGACTTGGTCGAAGTATCTGAAAGCCCCTTCGCCAGCGCATTGGGCTTAAAATTATACTTCTCAATAATACTGAGTACCCGGTCCCGCTTTTCGGAACGGACATTGGCAGAGTTGGTCATAACTCTTGAAACAGTTGCCGGTGAAACTCCTGCTTCCTTTGCAATGTCATATATGGTTATCGTCTTGTTTCCATTAGCCATATCATTAATACACCTTTGCTAATATTTGAAACCGGTTGCAATTTTATGATATGCGATACTCATAATTCATGTCAAGATGTCTTTTTTCACTTATTTTCACATTAATTTCGCCCTGTGCAGCTCTCCTCACATACACAACAGCTTCTCCGTTCCAGAGTTTTCTGATGGGTTCGGTAAAAGATGACGGATCAGCCAGGTTTCCGGAGTCTATGCCCGCAAGCTCTCCCGCACCTTCCACTGATACTGAAATTTCAGGAAAATCTTTCATAAACAGCGGCTCCTCATAATCCGCTTCGCAAGACGGCTCTTTTATATTCTCTCTGTCAGTAAAGAAATCCCCTCCTGAAACTGAACTTCTTACAGGCACATTGTCCCTGTCAAAAGCTCCCACATGCAGCTGATACAGGTATCCGTTTTTGTGGGATGCTTCCTCAAATGAAGCGCCTGATACCAGATCATCTTCCTGCCAAAGCTGAATCTCAAGATGATCCAGTCCTTTGGGAGTACGCAGCTCCCCGCTGCACATTATGGTCTCCTCATCCTCGGAAAGAGCACCCTCCTGAAACTGAGCCCACAGCGAGCCTTTTTCAAAAGGAATCTTAAATACAAAAGCATTGTCCTCGTCTATATCTTCGCTCTCCGCTGTAATATTACCGTTAATATACAGCTCCATTCTTACATCGGAGTTCCTCGCTTCAGCATCCTTAAGTACAGTGTCTGTCACATATACTTTTACAAGTATTTCCTCTCCATCTTCGTAATCCCAGGAATTACTCATGGGAAGCCAGTTTTCTTCTCCATCCGACACTCTTCTCGTCAGGATGCATACAACAGGTTCATCAGACCAGAAGGTTTTTCTCCTCAGAAATTCAGGCTTTGGATTACCTGCCGTGGTGATGATTCCTGCTGTGGAGCCATGCACCGGCCATCCATGTGCTTCTCCCAGATAATCTATGCCTGTCCACAAAAACTGGCCGCAGATGAAATCATTATCTGTTACCGCTCTCCACTCCTTATAGCCATGTCCGTTTTCACTGCCAAGAAATGTCTTCTCAGGAAATCTCTTATGATCCTCACCGTATAAATGCTCCTTGTAGTTATATCCAACAACATCGAGACTGTCTATAAAGCCTATATGGGTTGACAGTTCCGGGAATGCTGCCGCTACCGTTACCGGTCTTGAATCATCTATCCCGGTTACAATTTTATTAAGCCTTCGTGCAACAACAGAAAGTCTCTCCATATTAGGCTTATTACTGTCAAATCGTCTCTCTGATTCAGGTTTATTTGCATCATTATTTCCGGTCATTGTTTCAAACATCGGATGACAGTATGGGTCATTCGGGTAATCAACCTCATTGCCGATACTGTACATGATCACAGATGGATGATTTCTGTCCCTTAGAACCATTGCCTCAAGGTCTTTTTGATACCACTCGGGAAAGTCTTCATAATATCCCTGGTGCCTTGGCGGATAAATATTATGTCCCGTGGACCACTTATTCTTTGCGTTCTCCCACTCATCAAAGGCTTCATCCATCATGAAAAATCCCATACGGTCACAAAGATCATAAAGCTGTGGCATATGAGGATTGTGAGAACATCTTATGGCGTTACAGCCTGATTCCTTAAGAAGCTCAAGTCTTCTCTGCCAGACCTCTTCTTTCATGGCAGCCCCAAGAACTCCTCCGTCATGATGTACGCATACGCCCTTAAGCTTTGTACTCTTACCGTTTACAAAAAGTCCCCTGTCCGGATCAAATTCCACCATACGGATTCCAACAAACTGTCTGTCGACAATATATTTCTCATCAGAATCTTCAAGCCTGTAACTGCTCTCCAACATATACAGACTGGGTTCTGCGTCGGACCAGAGCTTAGGATTTTTCACGGTGCCCCTCATCCATATCCTGTTTATCGAACCACATTTCAGTCGCATTTCATCCTTGAAAACTGCAGCAACATTACCTTCAAAATCAATCAGCTTTGACTCCGCATAAAGTGCCCGTCCTTCCATTGACGAAACTGATGACATATCCTTTTTACCGCGGTCTGTTCCGGAAATCTCTATGCTGTGATTTATTGCTATCTGAGCAGACTGATAATCCTTCGACAGGCTTTCTGTTTTAAAAAAGACTCCGTACTCTTCAGGGTGTACATTCTCTTCAACGGTGATTGTGACTTTTCTGGTAATTCCGCTTCCGGTAAACCATCTGGAATCAGCAATGTCTGTGTGGTCAACCCTGACACTGATTTCATTATCGGTATCACCAAACTCTGCCATACCGGTAATATCATACGAAAACGGAACATATCCGTTAGGTCTTTTGCCAAGATAGTAGCTGTTAAACCACACCTTGCTGTTTTTATACACGCCGTCAAAGCAGAGTCTTATGCTCTTTCCCCTGTACTCTTCCGGAAGTCTGAACCTGACTCTGTACCAGCCAATACCCCCTGTAAGATATCCTGTACCACTTGAATAGTCCTTGGAAAAAGGATATTCCACCGACCAGTCATGTGGAATACGTACACTTCTCCACTGGCTATCATCGCTGTCGTCAAATCCTTTATACCAGGCAGGTTCCACATCCCCAAGATGGAATCTCCAGTTATCCTTTAGCTCAATAATTTGTTTATCCATAAACACCCACACAATCTATATATTTCAATTTTCACAAACAAATGGAGTGGACCCATATGGATCCACTCCAACATTATATTAACTCTATATCGTTTATTCAATTACAATTATTCCTTAACACCACCAAGTGTAAGTCCGCTTACAAAGTACTGCTGTAAGAAAGGATAAATACAGATGATAGGAAGCATTGTAATAATGGTAGCTGCTGCTCTTACTGACATAGGTGTTACGGAACCTGATGAGTTCTTCATGGCTTCTACTGATGAGCTCTGGTTTGTAACTGATGAAAGCAGCTTCATAAGCTCGTACTGAAGTGTTGTTAGGTTATCACTCATTCTGTTGTACAGCATTGCATCGAACCATGAGTTCCACTGACCTACTGCTACGAAAAGAGCTACTGTAGCATAAACAGGTTTGCAGAGAGGTGAGATGATATGCAGGAAAATAGTTGTATATCCCGCGCCGTCAAGCTGTGCAGACTCCTCAAGTGAATCCGGTATACCTCTCATGTAGGTTCTGATAACCAGCATATTGAATGCTGAAACCATTCCGGGAATTACATATACGGCAAAACTGTTTGTGAGTCCAAGACCTTTGTAAAGGAGGAAGATCGGAATCATACCACCGTTTACATACATTGTGATTACCCAAAACAGTGACAGCTGCTTGGCAAAAATGAAGTTCTTACGGCTTACAATGAAGGCAAGGATTGCATTTGTTATAAGTGCAAGCGCTGTTCCGATAAGTGTTCTTGCAACAGTTACAACCGCGCCTATCATAAGGTTATCCTTCTGAAGAACAGTTGCATAGTTCTTTAAAGAGAACTTTCTGGGAATCAGATATATTCCGCCTCTAAGTGCATCCGTTCCATCATTCAGCGAAATTGCCAGTGTATTAAGTACCGGGTAAAGTGTGATAACCACAAACAGTATCATAAATATACCATTGCAGATATGGAAAGCTATATCTCCCGGTGATGCTTTTCTTTTACGAATCTTGTACTTTTCTTCAGGGGCTGAATAACCACCTTCGTTAAAATTCTTTTTATTTGTCAATGCCATTTCCATCTCGCTTCCCCCTTAAAACAGTCTCTCTTCGCCATGTCTCTTGGCGATGGTGTTACATATAAGGATAAGTACAATACTTACGGCACTCTTGAAGATACCTGCCGCAGTACCAAGGGAATAATCCATCTGGCTGATACCCCATTTAAGAACATAGATATCAATCGTCTGAGATACCTGCTGTACAAGTCCGTTACCAAGGAGGTACTGAATTTCGAAGCCTGCATTCAATACATTACCGATATTCATGATAAGAAGAATGATGATTGTAGGCTTGATTCCGGGAAGTGTAACATACTTGATCTTGTTCCATCTTCCTGCTCCGTCAATGGCTGCTGCCTCATAAAGAGACGGGTCAATAGCAGTAATTGCTGCCAGATATATAATTGCATTCCAGCCTGTTTCCTTCCAGACATTAGCGAAAGCTACTATAGGCCAGAAATATTCTTCGTGTGCAAAGAAATTGATGGGCTGACTTACCAGATGAAACTTGGTTAAAAGCTCATTTACAATTCCTGATCCTGAAAGTGCATCATGCAGGATACCTGTAACGATGATCCAGGATAAAAAGTGAGGCAGATATGATATTGTCTGAATTACTTTCTTACTGCCCTTTAATCTGATCTCATTAAGGAGAATCGCAAAAAGTATTGCCATGACAAATGTTGCTACAAGGTTTATAACACCCATGGCAAGTGTATTTCTGATTACTCTGATAAAGGTTGCATCAGAGAAAAGCATTTTGAATTTTGTCATTCCTATAAATGCTGAATGTAAAATTCCGTCCTTGGGTTTGTAATTCTGGAAAGCCATAAGCCATCCAACAAGCGGCGCATAGCAAAAGACCAGACCATACGCTACGAAAAAAACTGACCAAATGATAAGAACTCTCTGTCTCTTAAATTCTACGAGACTGATATTTTTAAACAATCTCTTTTTCTGCTCCATGATAGTTTACTCCTCTCTGGGTGTGCATATCTGATTCCTGCCACCCTGAATGCAGATATGGCAGAAAATTAGCGGGCATTCGGCATATAACAGAATGCCCGCCAAAAATATTTTTATTTAGTTGCTGTATTTAGCAGCCTCTGCAATTCTACGATCTAACTCTGTCTGCATCTCTGAGAGGAAATCCTCAGGCTTGCAAGCATTGTAAGCTTCCATGTACTCAGCCCATCCGGCATCGAAATCCTCAGCCATAACAACTTTAGGCAGATACTGGTGCTTGCACTCACCCATAAGGTTCCATGCTGTACCACCGGGTGTAGATGTTGTCATTGTCTGTGAGAATGTGTACATAGGATACCATGCACCGGGTGCAGGTGATGTACCAAGCATCTCAACGTATGTCTTAGCGCCGTATGCTTCGAAGCACTTACGAACACTATCGGAAAGTCCATCATAGAACTCTGCTTCCTGACCTTCAGGCTTCATAGCGTTCTTGCCATCTCTGCTTGTTCCTGTCCACTGAGGGAAGTAAGAATATGTGCAAAGATGTGATGCCTTGTAAGCAGTATCAGCAACAATCTTTCTCATCTCAGGTGTTCTTCCGAACATTCCGTCATCACCAACGTTGTAATCTGTTCCCTCAACACCCCAGAATCTAAGGTTGTGGTTCTCCTGATCAAGAAGATCATTTACAAACTGAAGCGCACCTTCAACGTCCTTACAGCTTGTTGTAATAGCAAGACCACTACTTACGTGAACGATTCCGCCTGAGTTGTGCCACTGGTTCTTAACGCTCTCATCAATTGTGATAGGAAGCGGAATGTACTGGCATCCCTGTGCATCAAGACCTGCTGACTTGATAGCATCCTCAGTCTGGTTGGAGAAATCCCACCACTGATCGATCATACCAAGTACGCGACCGGTTGAAAGCTTTGCAATGTACTCATCATATGTCTGTGTGAAAGATTCAGGATCTACGATACCCTTCTTGTACTCTTCGTTAAGCTTCTTGAAGTACTTAACTGCTGTATCTGTTGTATTGTAGTCGATGATCTTCTTAGTATTAGGATCTACGATAACTGATCCATCATTCGGATATCCGTCAAGGAACTGAGGTGCATTCTCAAGACAGAAATATCTCCAGTCATCACAAAGAATTGTGTAAGGAATTATAGCTGTACCGTCTTCCATTGTAGGATTAGCTGCATAATAAGACTCGATGAGATCGAAGTACTGATCCATTGTCTTAACTTCCGGATAGCCTGCCCACTCAAGGACTCTTGCCTGTATCCAGAAAGCCTCGTCATTATGTGTACATTCTCTCTCTTCGCCATAGATATTTGAAAACTGAGGGATCCAGTAAATCTTACCATCGCTCTGTCTGAGTGAATCCCATTCCTGATCTGTAAAGAACTCTTTGATATTAGGATACTTGTCAAGGTAATCATCAAGTGCTACAAGTGCACCGGCTTCATACATCTGAACTGATCCATCTCCGGCATCAACAAAATCCGGATATTCGCCACCGGCGATAAGTGTACCAATAGCTTCCTCAGCTGTCTGACCTGTAAGCCATGTCTCCTTTACCTTAACGCCTGTCTTCTCAGCAAGAATCTGCTGAATTTCGTTGTCATCATTGATCTCAGAGCCGGGAACTGCAAAAAATGCAGTGAATTCCTTGACACTTCCATCAGATGAACCAGACTCTTCACTGCCTGAAGCAGCTGAATCTGTAGATCCTGTAGAATCTCCACCGGATGATTTACCACAACCTGCTAAAACAGTCCCCAGCATGCAGGTCGCAAGTATAACGCTAACCACTTTCTTTTTCATAAAAGAAATCCTCCTTTTCTTGATGTTTACATTCTATATTTTCTTTAGCTGTAAAACATGGGAGGAATTATATAAAAAAGTGGGAGAAATTATTGTTCTTGTTTTCTATATTTTGCCGGGGTACATCCTTTCGCCTCAATAAACTTGTTAACAAAGTAGTCTACATCCTTGTATCCAACCTGCTCTGCGATCTGGTAAATCTTAAGATCTGTCTTTCTTAAAAGTCCTGCTGCCTGATCGATTCTGTGTTTATTGAGATAATCCTTAAAGGAGCAGCCGTGCTTTTTTCTGAAAAGCTGTCCGAGATATGCACTGTTTACAAAATATTTCTCGCTAAGCTCCTTAAGGGTGATATTACTTGCGTAATTCTTTCTTACTTCATCCTCAACCTCCGCAAGCACTCCCTTTGAGACATTCTTGCGAAGTTGTGCCAGGTAATTACCATATTCACAAGCCATAAGGTATAAATGCTTTTTACTTCCGCGGCGTATTCCATCCTCAAAAGTATTCTCCGAAATAAGACGAAGAATTTCCTCCTGGTTGACTTCGCTGTCCTGCTGGCTTGCTATATGAATAAGCTGGAACAAAAGATAGTTGATATTCAGGTTCATGGTCTTACCTGTAATACCTGTCTTCTGCATTTCCTCATGGAATTCATCCACTCTCTGTCTTATCTGCACAGGTTCATTAAGCTCAATTGCTTCGATAAGCGCATCAAGCTGTGTTTTACAAAGAAGGATTCCGTTATCTGTAATCTGGTATTCCTCCTCGTAAAAATATATATCCTTCTTTTCTCTGAAGCCCTGCAGTGAATGAAGCATATACACACTCGTATAGGATTTGGAAACTGCCTCTATGCCCGTAACCATTTTGCCCACAAGCATAACAATCGGAAGATTACTGATCCTCTTTAACTGATTCAGCAATTCTGTAAGATACTCCCTGTCGCTCATCTGGTGATCAACAGCCATCTTTCTCATAAAAAGAACACCTATATCATATATACGCTCCTCACCAAAGCCGTCCCTTATGATATATCTGGAATAATCCTTAAGATAATCAACAGTTACGTTGTAGAGTTTTTCAAGATAGTTCTTTTTTTCATCATCACTGACTTCAGAGGAATCAAGTTCAGGGGCAAGTTCAATACCCACATAGCAGAGCTGACTGTCATCCTCTATCTGCTTTGTGAGATATTCGATATTGTTCTCCGTTCCCTTACCTCTTAAAACAAGATGAAGATTCTGGTCAAAATATGCCTTCTCCATCTTTCTGTTATTATTCTTTTCCTGAGCCTTGTCAGCCTTCATGGCAGCAACTTTTCTGAGAATCTTCAAAAGTGAATCGCTCTCAACAGGCTTTAAGATATAATCTGTACACTCATATCTCAAAGCCTCCTGTGCATATGAAAACTCCGCATATCCGCTTATAATGGCAAAATAAACGTCATTGCCGGCGTCTCTTACGCGCTTCATAAGCTCAAGACCGTCCATCACGGGCATCTTTATATCGGATATAACAAGATCCATATCCACGGTCTCCATGATATCCAGGGCTTCCTGCCCATTCTCCGCGGTATAAACCTCATATCCCTCTTCATTGAAATCTACCAAAACCTTGATTCCCTGCAATATAAAGGGCTCATCATCAACCAAAAGAACTTTTAACATTTAAACTATCTCCAAAACTATCTTATCAGATTCTTTACAGGTATCCTGAAGGTGACTATTGTTCCTACACCTTCCTCTGATTCAAGATCAAATTTAACTTCATTGTCGGTCAGCATCTTAAGTCTGAGACATGCATTTACAACTCCCA
>CAMVLM010000040.1 GCA_947168335.1 uncultured Butyrivibrio sp.
CAACCTCTTCGTTGCAGGATTCATGGGATCACCTCAGATGAACTTCCTTGATGCTGAAGTTGAGGTATCTGGTGACAAGGCTAGCCTTAAGATCGCTGGTCAGTCAATCGAGCTTCCTCCGGCTAAGGCTAAGAAGGTTATCGAAGGTGGTTATGCTGGAAAGACAGTTACATTCGGTATCCGTCCTGAGGATGTTGATGATTCTGAGATGGTTGTTAGCACATCTAAGGCTGTATTTGAGTCAACAATCAACGTATACGAGCTTCTTGGTGCAGAAGTTTATCTGTACTTCGATCTTGCAGGCTTCCCTGTAACAGCACGAGTTGATTCTCGTACAACAGCTCGTCCTGGCGATAAGGTTAAGTTCGCATTCGACGTTGAGAAGATTCACGTATTCGATAAGGAAACTGAGAAGGTTATCACAAACTAATAAGATTTTTAAGAGGGGAGATGCGTTGCATCTCCCTTTTTTTTAATTTATATTATTAGTAGTAGTAAAAGATAACATGGAGGCAGAAATTATATGATTTCAGCACAGATCATGCAAAACAGTATTGATGAATTATCAGCTATTACAAGGGTTGAGCTAAGTGTTCTTGATTTAAAGGGTAAAGTAGTGGCTCAGACAAGCGAAGCACCTTCATTTGATGCAGGTTTTATAACCGATTTTGCTAATTCTCCTGTGGAATCACAGGTCATTAGCGGAATTCATCTTCTGAAGATTCTTGATGAGGGTGAACTTACTTATATTCTTCTCGCAGCAGGACAGGGCGAAAATGCCTATATGGTGGGCAAGATCTGCGTGAGCCAGTTGCAGAATCTTATAGTTGCATACAAGGAGAGATACGACAGGAATAACTTTTTCCAGAATCTTCTTCTTGATAATCTGCTTCTTATCGATATTTATAACAGGGCTAAAAAGCTCAGAATTGATGCAAATGTTCCCAGGGTTATTATTCTTGTTGAGACCAAGGCTGAGAGAGACAGCGGGGCGCAGGAACTTTTGGGCAGCATGTTCACATCCCAGACAGGTGATTATGTGACAGCTGTTGACGAGAGCAGTGTGATCCTTGTAAAGGCTCTTAAGGGCGGCGAGGGTTATGATGACATCGACAACATTGCAACTACAATCGTTGACATGATGAATACAGAAGCCATGCTTGATGTACGTGTATCCTATGGTACGATTACAGCGGAGCTCAAGGACCTCAGTAAGTCTTATAAGGAAGCGAAGATGGCTCTTGATGTGGGTAAAATCTTCTATGCAGAGAAGCATGTGACAGCATATAACACACTTGGCATTGGACGACTTATCTATCAGCTGCCAATTAGTCTTTGCAGGATCTTTATAGATGAGATTTTTGGCGACAGAGAGATTCCTGAGAATCTTGACGAAGAAACACTAAATACAGTTAACAAATTCTTTGAGAATAACCTGAATGTATCAGAGACTTCAAGACAGCTCTTTGTACATAGAAATACTCTTGTTTACAGAATTGAGAAACTTCAGAAGGCAACAGGTCTGGATGTCAGAACCTTTGACGAGGCACTTACTTTCAAGATTGCCATGATGGTTCTTAATTATATGAAATATGTGGATTCAAATGAGTTTTAACTGAATTGTTGAAAAAAGCCTTCCGGAATCACAATCACCGGAAGGCTAATTTTTAAATTGAATAGTCGTATTCAAAGGTTTCCTTGCTTTCATCTACCAGATCAGCAAGGGTATAGTTATCAACATATCTGTTGACCACATTATCAAGCCCCTGCCAGAATTTCAATGTGACACAGCTCTCTGCCCGGGGACAGTCATTTGTATCTCTCTGGAGACACTCGACAGGAGCAAGGCTTCCTTCAACAGAGCGAAGAATCTCTCCGACAGTGTATTCTTCAGGTCTCTTGGCAAGTCTGTGTCCACCGTTATTGCCTCTCATACTGCGAAGAAGTCCGGCTTTTCCAAGATTTGTAACAATCTGCTCAAGATATTTTACAGTGATATTCTGACGTGCAGATATATCCTTTAATGCGATGTATTCTCCTGTGTCATGGATTGCAAGATCGATCATTACTCTGAGGGCATATCTTCCCTTTGTTGATATTTTCATATTGTACTAATGGTTATGATTACAGAAACTTAGAAAATTTCCGAAAAAACCACATCTCCCTTCATTATTGTGAATATATAATAACACACATATCCCCTTAATGCTAGTGGTTTAGTAGGAATTGTTTTGTCGAATTGTCTTTTACGGGCATTTTACCTATAATATGGATTATGACTAACAGAAATTATCCAGAATTAAATATAAAAGACGAGCAGAGTCTGATTGATGAAAAGTATATGAAGGCAGCACTGAAGCAGGCCAGGAAGGCAATTGAGCTTGGTGAGGTGCCAATCGGATGCGTTATTGTCTATGAAGGCAAGATAATCGGAAGAGGATACAACAGGCGAAACACAGATAAATCGGTGCTTTGTCATGCGGAGATCACTGCTATTAAAAAGGCATGCAAAAAGATAGGTGACTGGAGACTGGAGGAGTGTACACTTTACGTGACGCTTGAGCCCTGTCAGATGTGTGCGGGAGCTATTGTTCAGTCCAGAATTCCAAGAGTTGTTATGGGAGCATCCAGTCCAAAGGCGGGATGTGCCGGAACAATTTTGAACATCCTTGAAAACCCTGAATTCAACCATCAGGTAGAAGTAACAAAGGGAATTCTTGAGAATGACTGCAGCGCAATTTTAAAGGAGTTTTTTACGGAGCTAAGGAAACGGAACAAGGCGGAAAAAGAAGCGCGTAAACTCATGGAAAATGCGGATGTGTAAGCACAAAAATTATGGAAAATCAGGTTTTATAAATGTCTGTAGATAATTCAGCTTTGGAAAACTGCACAATCTGTCCAAGAAATTGCGGCGTAAACAGAACAGCCGGAAATGTCGGGTATTGCAGACAGGGAGCGGAACTTACCGCTGCAAGAGCCTATCTTCATGCATGGGAGGAGCCTTGTATATCCGGTTCAAATGGATCGGGAACAGTGTTTTTTTCAGGTTGTAATATGCGATGTGTATTTTGCCAGAACGCGGAAATTGCTTCGGGAGATGTGGCAAAAACAATCACATCGGAAAGACTTTCAGAGATTTTTCTGGAGCTTCAGGAGAAGAAGGCATCAAACATTAATCTTGTAACACCAACACATTTTGTGCCCCTGATTATTCCTGCAATAGAGAGAGCAAGGAATGAGGGACTTATAATTCCCATAGTCTATAATACAAGCGGATATGAAAAAGTTGATACTCTTAAAAGTCTGGAGGGACTTGTGGATATCTATCTTCCGGATTGCAAATATTTTTCGGAAGAGTTGTCTTTGAAATACAGTAATGCACCTGGATATTTTGATACAGCCATGTCAGCAATTGATGAAATGTTAAGGCAGGCAGGTGAGCCGCTATTTTTCGATGAAGATGGCGTTATGGATTCCGTGGATTATAATCTGCTTCTTGATAACTGCCCTGATGATTATAACGGACCTCTTATGAAAAGCGGCGTCATTGTAAGACATCTGATGCTTCCGGGGCAGCTTGCGGACTCTAAGAAAGTGATCAAAGCATTACTTGAGACCTTTGGCTCAAAAGTATACCTTAGCATTATGAATCAGTTTACCCCTCACGGGGATCTGCAAAAATATCCGGAACTTCTTAATCCTGTAGATCCCAGGGATTATGATGCTCTTGTTGATTATGCTATAGATCTCGGTATTGAGAACGGATTTTTTCAGGGAGAGCGGACAGATTCGGAAAGCTTTATCCCGGCTTTTGATTTTGAGGGACTGTGATGGCGATGAATGCCTGTTGAATGCGTGAATCGCTTCACATGGTTGACTTGGGATTGATTATCGGATATATTATCATTTAGCGGTTTTGCAACGGGTGCATGCGTCATCAGTGCGGAATCGGGTCTTATGCAATGGAAATCTGTGAACCGTGTCAGGTCGGGAACGAAGCAGCACTAAACAGAATCTTCCATGTGTTGTAAGGTAGCCTGGTTTCGCCGGCGCATGTATCCTTTGCAGAACCGCTTTTTTATGCAATAAAATTCTCTATCAGTTTTCTACATTCTCATTTATTACCACGCCGCTCATCTGATCAAGAAGATTCATCTTTGTATCATAGAGGCGCTTGGACAGGTCTACGTGAACCTCGTGAGGATTGAAAAGACGTCTTGTCTCATCCCAAAGGGTATCCTGTTCCTTTAAGCAGTAATCCCTGATATCCATGGTCTTGGGTGAAGTGTAAACACATTCACCTTTTTTGAAGACAGGAATCATGATCTCTCTGAGAGAGAAGGAACCTGCAGGAAGAAGTGTCTTTTTCCAGGGCTCCTGAGGATCAAACAGGAGAAGCTGCTTGTCTTCTGTGAAAGTCTCATGCTCGAGGCAGATGAGATCAGCTTTTATCTTGCCGCTTGCCTTTTCATAAACACGGTAGATTTTCTTGTTTCCGGGATTTGTGACTTTTTCTGAATTCTCGGAAAGCTTGATCTTGGGGATAAAGTTACCGTCTTCGCCCATAACTGCAGCAAGTTTGTAAACGCCGCCGAATGACGGATTGTCCTTAGCTGTAATAAGATGTGTTCCGACACCCCATGAAGTAATTGCTGCACCCTGTGTCTTAAGTGATGAAATAAGGTATTCATCAAGGTCATTGGATGCGGAAATAACTGCATCATGGAAACCTGCTTCATCAAGCATCTTTCTTGCTTCCTTTGAAAGGTATGCAAGGTCTCCGCTATCAAGTCTTATTCCGTAGAAAGGCAGGTCAATTCCTTCTTCTTTCATCTCCTTAAA
Source organism: uncultured Butyrivibrio sp. (assembly GCA_947168335.1). Lineage (GTDB taxonomy): Bacteria > Bacillota > Clostridia > Lachnospirales > Lachnospiraceae > Butyrivibrio. The sequence goes on from CAMVLM010000040.1 coordinate 4,843, forward strand.
TACGCGGATCGCGTTGGGAACACCGGACTTCAAAGTATCATAGGTGTCCACAAGAAGGATACATGCAGAAGGATAAAGCTTTGCATAGGTCTTGAATGCAGTGTATTCATCGGGGAAACTCATGATCCAGCTGTGAGCGTGTGTTCCTTTAACAGGTACATCGAAAAGCTGACCACAGAGTACATTACTTGTACCAACACAACCTGCGATAACAGCAGCTCTTGCGCCGTAAGTTCCTGCATCAGGGCCCTGTGCTCTTCTGAGTCCGAACTCCATGATGCCATCGCCCTGAGCAGCATAGCAGATTCTTGCTGCCTTTGTTGCGATAAGAGACTGGTGATTGATAATGTTAAGAATAGCTGTCTCTATCAGCTGTGCTTCCATGATGGGCGCGATTACTTTTACAAGGGGCTCTCTGGGGAAAATAATCGTACCTTCGGGAATTGAATAGATATCTCCGCTAAATTTGAAATTACGAAGATATTCGAGGAAATCGTCATCAAAGATTCCAACGCTTCTTAAGTATTCGATGTCTTCGTCATCAAAATGCAGCTCGCTGATATATTTGATCAGCTGCTCAAGTCCGGCCATAATGGAGTATCCGCCTCCAAATGGATTGGTCCTGAAAAAGGCATCAAAAATTACGGTTTCGTTCTGGGTTTTGTTTTTGAAATAACCCTGCATCATTGTCAGCTCGTAAAGATCCGTGAGCAATGTCAGATTCTGTCTGTCCATGGTTTTTCCTCGATTCTTTCGTGTGATAATGTATTAACATTTCATATTGGATGATACAACTACCATAATACTACCTAAACGCATTAACTGTCATTGTTTTTTCGTGTTACTTATTATAAAATGGTGTAGGTTCAGCGTTTATTTCTGAATTGAGTGAATTATTTGGGAAAAAAGGGAAAAGTATGAGTCAGTTTGATGATCTTCTGAAAACAGGGGATGAAATATTAAATGAAGTTAATAAAGCTGTAAGTACAGGTAATTACTCAAATCTTGGTGATTCCATCAGGGTTCAGGTCAAGGATGCCGTAGATCGTGCTGCAGCAAGTACAGGTCAGAACTTCTCAGGAAGAGCTTCTGCGGACAGAAATGTCATGTATTCCAGCAGAAGATTCAGACCTCCTTTCTTTGCGAAAAAAATCAGCGCTTCCAAAGGAATAGGAAAAATAATAGGCGGAATAATCGGTACAGCTTATCTGGGCTTCTGGTCTTTGATTTGTATAATCGCATCGATCGCAGAGCCGGTTGTCCTTATACCTGCTGTAATATCTATTCTTCTGACTGCGCTTTGTGCATATCTTATTAAAGTCGGAGTGGACGACAGAAAGCTTACCAAGGCTTTTTATAAATATGGAAGGATTCTTGGCAACTCAGAGTACTTTGCTGTAAATGATCTTGCTTTTGCGGCAAATGAGAATCCTGATATTGTAAAAAAGAATATTAAGAAAATGCTGAAGAAGGAATTCCTTCCCACAGCCAGATTTGATACTGCAGAATCTACTGTGATGCTTACACCCAGAGCTATTCAGCAGTACATGAATGCAGAGGCTTCGAGACTGGAGAGGGAGCGCGACGAGAGGATGAACCAGACCGCTGCAGCGCCCACAAGAGAAGCTCAGAATGCTTCTAATGAAACCAGCGAAGTTAACGGTATTGTAAAAGAAGGTAACGAGTATATAGCCAATATCCGCAGAATCAATGATCTTATACCCGGTGATGAGATGAGCGCCAAGCTTTATCAGCTTGAAAACATAATGCGCAGGATTTTCAATCAGGTTGAGAAGGAACCTGATTGTGCTGATGATCTCAGGAAATTTATGAATTACTATCTGCCCACAACCACCAAGCTTTTGAATGCTTATGTGGATCTGGACAGACAGCCGGAAGTAGGAAGTAATATCACACAGACCAAAAAGGAAATTGAGGATGCCATTGATGTAATAAACAATGCATTTGAAAATCTTCTGGACAGCCTTTTCCAGGATATGGCGTGGGATATTTCGTCAGATATTTCTGTTATGAAAACAATGATGGCTCAGGATGGTCTCACTGATGACAGCATAAGAAATACACAGATAGACACTGAGAGTGCTCAATTACAGCAGGCACAGCCCCTGCAGGGCGGACAGGCCGCTCAGGCAGCACCGCAGATGGCACAGGCACAGGCGGCACCTCAGACAGAATTGAAATTTTAAAGATAAATATTTAGAGGAGAGAGGAGAGATACATGGGAGAAGAATTCAAAGAGTTTGAGAACTCAGTACCCACATTATCATTTGGAGCTGCAGCAGAGGAGGCACCTGCACCTGAAGCACCCGCAGCTCAGGCAGCAACACCTGATTCAATGGCTAAGGATGCACAGCTTACAGAGGAAGAACTCAAGCAGGTTGATGCTTTTGTTGACCAGATAGATCTTACAAATTCATCAGCAGTTATGAACTATGGTGCAGGCACCCAGAAAAAGATGGCTGATTTCTCAGAGAAAGCCATCGACAATGTCCGCACTAAGGATATGGGACAGGTTGGCGATATGATCGCAGGCCTTGTTACAGAGCTTAAGAGCTTTGAAATCGAAGAAGATGAAAAGGGCATCATGGCTTTCTTTAAGAAGGGCGGAAACAAGCTCACAGCCATGAAAGCTAAATATGCTAAAGTTGAGACTAATGTTGAGACAATAGCTAACGAACTTGAGCGTCATGAGCAGCAGCTTATGAAGGATGTTGCAATCCTTGATAACATGTATAAGCTGAACCTCAACTACTACAAAGAGCTTTCAATGTACATCATTGCAGGTAAGAAGAAGCTCCAGCTTGTTCGTGAGACAGATCTCGTTGCAGCACAGCAGAAGGCAGAGGCTTCAGGACTTCCTGAAGATGCTCAGGCTGCCAAGGATCTTGCATCTCTTTGCGACAGATTTGAGAAGAAAATCTATGACCTTGAGCTTACACGTACAATCGCAATGCAGACAGGTCCTCAGATCCGTATGGTACAGAGTGCTGATACAACAATGGCTGAGAAAATCCAGTCTACTATTGTAAATACTATTCCTCTTTGGAAGAACCAGATGGTAATTGCCATCGGAATTGAGCATTCAGCTCAGGCTGCAAAAGCTGAGAGAGAAGTTAATGACATGACCAACCAGCTTCTCAGAAAGAATGCTGATGCTCTTAAGGTAGCATCAATTGAGGCTGCAAAGGAATCAGAGAGAGGAATTGTTGATATTGAAACTCTTAAGCACACCAACGAGACACTTATCTCTACTCTTGATGAGGTTATGAAGATTCAGACCGATGGTAAGGAGAAGCGCAGAGCTGCAGAAGCAGAGCTTACTCAGATAGAAGGTCAGCTTAAAGAAAAGTTATTACAGGCTGCAAAGAATTAAATACAGCTTTGGGTAATAAAATATTAGGAAGGAATTTTTATTATGGAACAGAACTTTAAGAATGAAGTCCTTAGTGGCTTTGAAAAGGAATTTGGGAAAAACGACGGTGTAAAGGCATACTTTGCTCCCGGCAGAGTTAACCTCATTGGTGAGCACACAGATTACAACGGAGGACATGTTTTCCCCTGTGCACTCACAATCGGAACATATGGCGCAGCAGCTAAGAGAACAGACAGAAAGATGCGCTTTTTCTCAATGAATTTTGAAAATGGCAAAGTAATCGAGGCATCACTTGATGATCTTGATGCATCCAGAACAGCAGGCTGGACAGCTTATCCTGTTGGAGTAGTTTGGGCATTTGAGCAGAGAGGATTTAAATTTGATACCGGATTTGATATGTGTATCTACGGCAATATCCCCAATGGTTCCGGACTTTCATCATCAGCTTCTCTTGAGGTTCTGACCGGATTTATCATCCGCGACCTCTACGGATTTGATGTAACAAACCAGGATCTGGCTCTTATCGGTCAGTATTCAGAGAACAACTTCAATGGCTGCAACTGCGGTATCATGGATCAGTTTGCTTCAGCTATGGGTAAAAAGGATAACGCTATTTTCCTTGATACTTCAGATCTTTCATTTGAGTATGCGCCCATCAGCTTAAAGGGTGCTAAGATTGTAATTGCCAATACAAATAAAAAGCACAAGCTTACAGATTCTCAGTACAATGCAAGAAGAAGCGCCTGTGAGGAAGCTCTTGCAGAGCTGCAGAAGGTTGTTGATATCAAGGGACTTGGTGATCTTACTCCCGAGGAGTTTGAGAAACACAAGGATGCCATTAAGGATGATGACCGCAGAATCAAGGCTAAGCATGCAGTTTATGAAAATCAGCGTACACTTGATGCAGTTAAGGCTCTTAAGGCAGGAGATATTGATGAATTCGGCAGACTTATGAATCAGTCTCATGTATCTCTTCGTGACGACTATGATGTAACAGGCGTTGAGCTTGATACACTTGCTGAAGAGGCATGGAAGATTCCCGGAGTTATCGGATCCAGAATGACCGGTGGCGGATTTGGAGGATGCACAGTTTCAATCGTTAAGGATGAGGCTGTTGAGGAATTCAAAGAGAAGGTTGGAAAAGCTTATAAGGACAAGATCGGATATGAAGCTTCTTTCTATACAGTAGAAATTGGTGATGGTCCGTCAGTACTTTAAAATTTAGTATTAAATCAAATGGGACGATTTTTGCAGGTGTATGTATCTGCAAGAACCGTCCTTTTTTATGCTTAATTATTCAATTGGATCTTAAAATTGAAATAATAGTGTCTTTACTTAGCGAATTCAGGGATTCTGCGATGGGAATCATGGAATCAATTTTTCTGGTGATCTCATCGCCGGTCATATCCAGCTTTGTTTTATACAGATCACAGAGAAGTCTGTAAGTCTGGGTAACATCCGTCCTGGTGGAAACAGCGAATTCAAGAACTGTCTGCGCTTCTTTGTAAAAGCCTGCATCAGCAAGTGCCTTCCCCCATTGCTGAAGATTGGTTACAAGGGTTGTGTAATTCTGGTCGTAGACCGTAAGCTCCGTAATATTCGGAGCGCCGTATTCAAGCTTTAAATCTGTGTTTGTGTAGCCGGTAAGGTTTACTACCTTCTGTTCTGCGAGATTTTTAATAAGTTTCTCGCTCCATAGAACTTCATCATTATCAGGCATCATGCCGAAGGGAAGTCTGTCGACAGGAATCGTGATGTAGTCAAGTCCGTCCAGACTTTTACGTCTTGTGGAGTTAGCACGTCGTTCCTTATCCCAGAAATCATCTTCACTTTTCTGCTCTCTGTCGTTACTTCGTTTTATGGCAAATTGTGTTGCCAGAACGAAGAGGATAAAACTTGTCAAAATCGGAAGCTTCATATATAATATCCTTTCAGAAAATGAGGAGAATAAACATGCTTAAGTTTTTTAATTCCGGTAAAAACAGAAAGATTATTTCAGCGGTCATTATCATTGTTTTGATACTTGCACTGGTTATACCGCTTGCAAGCAGTGCACTTTCTTTCTAATGTTAGCATATACCGGTCTCGCCTAGAAGAGGCTAAATGGAGAAGTTTATGAAAAAGTTTATTTATTGTTTCTTAGTCATGCTGGCTTTGGCACTTTTTGTTCCTGTATCAAGTGCGAAAGCCGCTTCTGATACTATTTTACAGGGTGTCTTCATCGGTGATGTGGATGTATCCGGTATGACAAGAGATGAAGCATCTGCAGCGGTTTCCAAGTATATAGAAGAGCTTGGAACCAAAAATGTCACTCTTAAGGGCAAAAGCGAGGATCAGAAGGTTACAGTCCAAATGTCTGATTTCGGCCTTGGTTGGGCAAACCATGATGTGATCGAAGAGGCATATGAACTCGGAAGAGCAGGCAATATCGTCGAGAGATACAAAGCTAAGAAGGATCTTCAGAACAGTACCAGGCATTTTGACGTACAGTTTTCATTCAATGATGATGCTATCTACAAGATTCTTGAGGTAGACTGCGCATACTTTAATGTAGGTAAAAAGAACTACAACCTTACAAAAGAGGGTGATAACTTCGTTATTTCAGACGGTCAGGTTGGATATGTTCTTGACGAGCAGGCTTCTCTTAAAAATATCGAAGCATACATTCAGAATGACTGGACACATGATGATTGCTCAATAGACGTTACTATCGAAGAAGACCAGCCTCTTGGAAGCAAGGAGGATCTTGCTAAAGTAAAGGATGTGCTCGGAACATTTACCACCAGCTATTCAACATCCGGAGCAGCAAGAAGTGCCAACGTTGCAAACGGATGCTCACTGATAAACGGAACTACTCTTTACCCGGGTGAAGAGTTTTCTGTACTCGATACTATTACACCTTTCACAGAGGCCAATGGATATTTCCCTGCAGGTTCTTACCTGAACGGTCTTGTTGTAGAGAGTGTAGGTGGTGGTATCTGCCAGGTTTCAACAACTCTTTACAATGCTGTTCTTAAAGCAGAGCTGGAAGTCACTGAGCGCCACAACCACTCCATGATCATCAGCTATGTTGATCCTTCAATGGATGCAGCTATCGCTGAGTCCGGTGGTAAAAACTTTAAATTCGTCAACAGTACGGATTACCCGATTTACCTGGAGGGAGTAACAACATCAGACAAGCATATTACGTTTACTGTTTATGGTGTTGAGACAAGACCTGCTTCTCACAGAGTTGAGTATAAGAGCGAAGTATTGGAGACAATTCCCGCAGGTGCAGATCAGATTGTAGCTGATGCAAGTCAGCCTATCGGTGTTATCGCCAAACAGTCTGCTCACATAGGATACAAGGCACAGCTTTGGAAAATAACATATGAAAACGGCGAGGAAACAGGCCGCGAAGTAGTTAACAGCAGTAATTACAAGATGGTTCCCAGAATTATCACAGTGGGCACAGCTACAGCTGATCCCACGGCAGCAGCTCAGATAGCTACAGCGATTGCAACTGGAGATATAAATCAGATTTCTGCAGTTGCAGGAGCTATACAGGCTGTTCAGGCTGCAGCAGCAACCGAAGGCGGAGATGTTGCAGGAGCCCAGGCCGCAGCAGCTGCAGCAGCCGCAGGTGCAGAGGCACAGCTTCAGGCTCAGCAGGCCGCAGCGGCAGCAGCAGAAGCACCGGCTGAGACACCCGCTGATAATCCTCAGGATGGCAGTGCAACACCTGCAGATGATCAGCAACAGCAGCAGGCGCAATCAGAAGGAGACCCGGCTGAAACAGTTCAGACTGAGGGCAACTGATGGAGATTTGAATAAATGAGAATTGGAAAAGTAACCGAGAGTGTATTAAAAAGATCGGTTTTAAAGATCTTAAAGGACAATTCCAATAAAAAAAGCGCAGTTCTATCATCAGACTGCGCTTATTCTATAGATGAAAACAAAAGAGGAATTGTAAGTGCGGTCAGCACATTTACGGCAGATGCAGAAGACGGCGGATATTACGCAGTATATAAGGCTGCAAATAATATTTTTACAGCTGGGGCAGAGCCTTCAATGGTGGTGCTTAATGTACTGCTTGATCCCGAGACTGATGAGAGCAGTTTGAAAGAGATAATAAGGGATTGCAAAAAGGCAGCAGATGAACTTGAAATTCCTGTAAAAGGCGGGCATACAGAGGTAACTGACGCATTAAAAAGACCGGTGGTAAGTGCTTATGTCACAGGTGTTTTGAACGAAGACCCATACTTATCGGAAAATAAAAAATCCGGAATAAAGTCAGCTGATGAAAAAGACTCTTTCTCCATAGTTATGACAAAGTGGACAGGTGTAGAAGGGACAGCCATACTTGCGGAAAAATACAAGTATAAGCTTTTGGAGAGGCTTCCCGGGTATATGATTTCAGAATCTGCTGATTTTAAGAGGTTTTTATCAATAAGAAAAGATGCGGAGATAGCAAGGGAAAATGGTGCGTTATTCCTTCATGATGTTTCTTCAGGCGGTATTTTTGCGGCTCTCTGGGAGATAGCGGAGATGGCAAAGAGCGGACTTGACGTTGATCTCAAGGCGATTCCCATTCGTCAGGAAACAGTTGAGATAACCAATCATCTGGGTGTAAACCCTTATCAGATGCTGTCAGGAGGCTCCCTGATTTTTCTGACAGACAGGGAAGACGAGATAATTCAAAAGCTTGAGGAAGAGGGAGTAGCAGCAACCGTAATAGGGAGGACTACTTCAGGTAACGACAGGATAATCAGGAACGACGGCGAGGTAAGATTCTTGGACAAACCGCAGGCTGATGAGCTTGTTAAGAACTAATGTGGAGCGGGTTTTCCATTTTTCTGAGGATTTTTCGGAATCTATGATATAATGTAGAACATATTATGTATAAATTCAGGAGGTCGATATGGTTAATAGGGAAGAATTATTAAGAACTATTGAAAAAAACAGCCGAATAGGTGTGGATGAACTGGCGGTTATGCTGGCGGCCCCAGAGATAGATGTCGCGAATGAACTTCAAAAACTTGAGGAAGAGGGCATAATCTGCGGATATCATACAATGATCGACTGGTCCAAGACCTCAATAGATAAAGTTAGTGCACTTATTGAAGTCAAGGTTACACCTCAGAGAGGCATAGGTTTTGACTCCATAGCAGAGAGAATATACAAATACCCTGAGGTAACAAGCGTTTATCTTATGTCAGGCGGTTTTGATCTTATGGTTATGCTTGAGGGTAAGACACTTAAAGAAGTGGCAGGTTTTGTAACCAACAAGCTTTCACCACTCGATACCGTACTTAGCTGCTCAACACACTTTATTTTGCAGAAGTACAAGGATCACGGAACAATACTGACAAAGAAATATGATGATACAAGGGAGAAGATTACACCATGAGGAATCCTTTAGCAGATAAGATTGTTGATATAAAGCCCTCTGGTATCCGTAAGTTTTTTGATGTAGTAAAAACTATGGACGGTGCAATTTCCCTTGGTGTGGGTGAACCGGATTTTGATACTCCCTGGCACATCAGGGACGAGGGCATATATTCCCTTGAAAAGGGAAGAACCTTCTACACATCCAATTCAGGACTTAAAGAGCTTAAGGTTGAAATCTGTAATTACTTAAAACGCAGACAGAACCTTGAGTATGATGCAGACAGCCAGGTGCTGGTTACGGTCGGCGGTTCCGAAGCGATAGACCTTGCTTTGAGAGCAATGGTTAATCCCGGAGATGAGGTGCTGATACCCCAGCCCAGCTATGTATCTTATGAGCCATGTGCAATACTTGCAGGTGCGAAGCCTGTAATAATCGAACTTAAAGAGGAAAATGAATTCAGACTGACAGCTGAGGAAATATTGGAGCATGTAACAGATAAGACCAAGCTCCTTGTACTTCCTTTCCCCAACAATCCCACTGGAGCTGTTATGGAGAAAAAGGACCTCGAGAGCATTGCAGAAGTTATAAGAGAAAAAGACCTTTTTGTTTTATCTGATGAGATCTACAGTGAACTGACTTATACAGATAAGCATGTATCAATTGCTGAGATTCCCGGTATGTACGAGAGAACCATTCTGATCAATGGATTCTCCAAGGCTTTTGCCATGACCGGATGGAGACTTGGATATGCCTGTGGTCCCAAAGAGATTCTTGAGCAGATGACCAAAATTCACCAGTTCGCTATTATGTGCGCACCTACAACCAGCCAGTATGCTGCGGTGGAAGCTCTTAAGAACGGTGATGAAGATGTTGCAATGATGAGGGAGCAGTACAATCAGAGAAGACGATATCTTCTCAATGAGTTCAGAAAGATGAACCTTCCGTGCTTCGAACCCTTTGGTGCATTCTATATCTTCCCCAGCATTAAGCAGCTGGGCATGACTAGTGATGAATTTGCCAATAAGCTTCTTCAGGAGGAAAAGCTTGCAGTTGTTCCCGGAACAGCTTTTGGAGATTGCGGAGAGGGATTCATCAGAATTTCCTATGCATATTCTCTGGATGATCTCAAGAAGGCTATAGAGAGACTTAAGAGATTTATAGACAATCATTCAAAAAAATAAATAATTATACAGACTATCCCCGACTGCTTTTAAAAGCAGCCGGGATTTTTTCTGCTCAATTTTGGAAATAGACACAAAATATCAAATATTGCAGAATTTTGCAAAAATGTTTCAAATTGTTAATAAATTATTGAAATATTTATTTATTCATTGTAGAATGGTGCTTGTCGCGTCGAGCCGGTACATACAGGTTCGAATTAATTACTATGGAGGGAAAGTATGAATAAAATGAAGGGAATTTTAAGAAGAGTAGTCACATTGGCACTAACTGTGACTATGCTGCTTCCAAATGCAGCAATTACAGCTTCTGCGGCAGCTACATGTCCTGCTGAAGTAGAAGTCGGTACCTATAAGGGAAAGGGATATTATTACACAGGAACTGTTTACGGGGCACCTATTGAGGTGAATTTTGATACTGCCGGAGATTATATTGCCAATGTAAAATCCAGCAGTTCAGATCTTAAGGTTTTTGTTGTCGTTAATTATCAGTCAAGAAAGCTTGGACGTATTGGTGTATTGACCACGAAACTGGGAAAATATCAGGTTTCCTTTGATATCTATTCAAAGAATGGAGTTAAAAAGGAATCAAAGAATGTAAACGTAATTGTTTATGATCTGAATAAGACTATTGATCCTGTCAAGAAAATTACATACGCAGGCAAAGATTCCATATATGGCAGCGACAACATATATGATGTTGCAAAGAGCGGAAAGCTTAAGGTAACAATGAAAAAGGGTTACAAGCTTAAGAGTATTGAGATTGGCAAGATTGATCCCAAGGATAACAAAATAAAGTTCAAAAAGTTCAAGAATGGCAAAAAGGTCACACTCAGTACCTATGCGCCCAAATATGACAGAAACTATAGCTGGTGTCAGGGCTATATTGCAAATATGTATTCTGTTACTTATGTAAAGATCAACTACTACAACACTAAGAAAAAGCGTAACGAGACAACAATGAAGTATATTTACAGGCTTGTTAACTGGAATAAGTAATGGAGGGGACGTGCATAATGAATAAAGTAGTATCAGCTATAAAGAGATTTGCAGCACTTGTACTTGTTTTTGCATTTATGTTTTCTGTGGTACCTTCACTCTCAATAAATGTAAAAGCAGCAGATACTGTTAAGGATGTGATTCCTACAAAGGTAAGAACACAGGCGAGAATGGTATCTCGTGAATTTAGTATAAATATTGTTGAGGGTGGCTACAAGATTGCAAACCTCAAATCATACAATAAGAACCTTAAGGTATATGTTACTCAGCAACACAATTATTCTGATACCGCATCAGATAAATATAAATCACAGCTCAAGGTAGGAATGTATGCTTTAAAAGAAGGTAAATACAAAGTAACATTCAATCTTGTTAAAGGTAATAAAAAGACTAAGAGAACTGTGACAGTTTTTGCTTATAATGATGAACCTGTAAAGAGATATAAATTCGCAGGTAAGACAGTCGATGACGATAGCCGCATGGTTACAGCTGATGCAGGTAATTTCAAAGTAATTATGAACAAGGGCTATAAATTAAAGAGCATTCGTGTTATCACAAATGTGCAGGATTCATATTTCAAGGACTGGTATTCTATGTGGCAGAATCAGCCAGGTGTATACATTAAGAATGGCCAGTATGTTTCACTTTCAAAAATTGCCAGAAGATGTAATCATTCCGGTGAGTATGAAAATGAAATGGTAGCCGGAACATTTTTTAAGGTTACTTATATAGATAAGTATTCAAAAGAAGAAAAAGAAACAGGAATCACTCTTTATAAGATGGTTAACAGTGCTAATTGAGTGATAATCACCAATATCTGAATAATAACCGACATGAGGACATCCGTGTACTGTTGAAGAACAGTCAGGATGTCCTTTCTTTTTATTGTAATAACTACCAAGTAAAGGCTTCCTGATTTGTTAAGACTTCTGAATTTATGAAATATGCATGATAAAGGCAATTTGTGAGTTGAAAAACAGATTTTTAAAGGTGTAAAATGGTGAATGTCACGGTGAATACAGAGTATTCACAAAAAAGTTATATGGAGGGAAAGGTATGAAAATCAAAGAATTTTCAAAAAAGCTGGCAGCTTTTGCACTGGCATTTGCAATGATCGTTCCTACTGCAATACCTGTAAGTGCAGCAACATGCCCGAGTTCTGTAGAGGTTAAAACCTACAAGAACGGTTATTATTACACAGGAACACATAATGGAGCACCTATCGAGATAGCCCTTGATGAGAAGGGGGACTACATAGGCAATCTTAAGTCCAGTAGCGTAAACTGCAGAGTTTACAGAGTATACACAAGTACTTCAAATAAAAAGGCAAAGATCGGTGTTTGGTCTAAGACACCCGGAACTTATACTGTTACTTTTGATGTATTTAATTCAAATAAGGTCAAGAAAGAGTCTAAGAGTATAGTAGTTAAGGTATCTTACTATACCTATTCCACAAGTCCCATTAAAGATGTCCTGTATAGTGGAAAGAGTATCTATTCAGGATACTATGATGCTATTTCAATACCCAAGAGTGGAAAGCTTGAAGTAAAGCTTACAAAGGGTAATAAACTTAAGGGAATACGTATCGGTACACGTGAAGCAAAGACAAACATATACAAGTATAAGAGTACTAAGAATGGAAAGAAGATAACCTTAAGCAAGGTTCCTTATAAGTATTCATATAGCTCCAGCACTTATTCATACAGAAGAGAAAATATGGAAGCTGATACAATGATTGAGATTACATACATAAATAAGAAAAAAGAGGTATGCACTTACACAACCAGTATCAGTAAACTTGTTAATTATGCCAAATAATGGAGGTCAATATGAAAAAGATGAGTAAAATTCTCGCAAGAGTAATGGCTGCTGTTATGGCAATTGCATTCGTATTTACAGCAGTTCCCGCTTTTAGTTTTGATGCTAAAGCGGCAGAAACAGTTCAGGATGAGATTCCTACAAAAGCAAGAATCTATGTAAGAGTAATAAACAATTATGCAATAAAAATAAACTTAAGAGAAAGCGGATATAAGATTAAAAACCTTAAATCCAGCAGCTCAAATCTGAAGGTTTTCAATACTTATGAGAACAGCAGCACAAATACTTATGGCGATTCATACAAGTCACAGCTTGAGATTGGATGCTATGCAAGACAGGAAGGCGTATACAAGGTTTCCTTCAATCTTGTCAAGGGAAGCAAGAAGACAAAGAAGACAGTAATTGTATATGCAAAGAATGACGGCCCTTTTAAAAAGGTTACATTTGCCGGAAAGAATCTTGATGTTTATGATGGCGGAATGGCTCCTGCTGATTCCGGTGTGTTCAAGGCTGTAATGAATAAGGGCTACAGACTCAAGAAGATTGAGATGGAAGTAAATGTAATTAAGGATGATTCTTATAGTGAAAGCAGTAAGTATATCAATACAAACAGGAGTGCAACTGTTATTAAGAATGGCGCTAAGGTTAACCTTTCAAATGTAGCTTATAAGTATCTTAGCAGCTATACAAGCAGCTATTCATCTGAGTATAACTCTCTTACAGAAGAGGAAGATATGGTTGCATTAACACAGTTCAGAGTTACATATGTTGATAAGTATACAAAGCAGGAAATGTATGCTACATATTCAATGTATAAGCTTGTAAACTTTGCGAAATAATAATTTTTATGTATGATATTAAATACCGGATCCGATACAATATCGGCTCCGGTATTTTTATGCTCAATAATTATCAAAAGTGGCAGTATTTATGGTATAATCTGATGCTGAATGGTTCTTTTTTACTCAGAAAACGAGGGTAACTATGAACAATAGCGAAGATAAAAAAACAAATGACATAGACAACTTATCTCAGGGAGTCAGTCCTATAAGGACAGCCGACTTCATGAGGGAAAAGATTAAGCAAAGGCCGATAAACAAGAAAAAACTTTTGAGGCGGACCCTGATCACTGTGACCATGGCAGTGGTTTTTGGAGCGGTTGCATGCCTTACCTTTGTTTTTCTTTCTCCTTTGATTAACAACAAGCTGTATCCGGAGGAGAAGCCGACTCCTGTCGCTCTGACTGCCGAGGAGACAGTAACTGATGAGATGCAGCCTGAAGATATGTATGCAGATGACAGTGCCATAGCAGCAGAAGCTGCCAGTGCGGCAATTGATATGGCATCAAATGAGCTGAACAGAATGCAGAAGGAAATGACTACACATTCTGTGGATGTTTCTGACTTTAAGAGTATGTACACCTCACTCAGGGATGTTGCAAATGATTCAGCGAAAAGCATAGTTAAAGTAACTGCACTTTCTTCAGACACCAACTGGATCAATAATCCTTATGAAAGTGAAGGAAGCGTCTCAGGAATCATAGTTGCTGAGAACGGACAGGAATACCTTATTCTGGTAAAATCCGCAGCATTAAATGATGCCCAGGAAATATTGGTGAGCTTTGTTGATGACAGTTCAAACTACGCTCATCTTAAGATGAGTGATACCAACAGCGGATTCAGTATAATAGCTGTTCAGGAAAAAGATGTGTCTGATGAGACAAAAAACCGTATCAAGGTTGCAAACCTTGGTACCTCCAATTCCGGTACAGTTACAGGGAATCCGGTAATAGCAATCGGAAGTCCCACAGGAATCCAGGGTTCAATCAACTATGGTTTTGTGACGGCAGGCAATGCAGCACTTGATCTTCCTGATACCAGCTATAAGCTTCTTTACACGGACATTTATGCAGGGAGCAATGCAAGCGGTGCTATTGTTGATCTGACCGGAGCAGTTATTGGCGTAATAGATATGAGCCATAATGACAGCAATCTTCCCAATGTTCTGTGTGCTGTAGGTATAAGTGAAATGAGATCTCTTATTGAGGATCTTTCTAACGGCACAGGCAGAAGCTATCTGGGGCTGCATGGCCAGGATGTACCTGAAGAGATTCGTAAAACCCAGGAAATACCTGAGGGTGCATACATCACCAGAACGGAGATGGACTCTCCTTCTATGTTGGCGGGTATACAGAGCGGTGATATAATAACCAGGATCAATGGCGAAACAGTGATGAGTTACGGCCGACTGGTACTTGAACTCATTAAGCTTCATCCGGGAGCAGATATTAAGCTGACGGCGATGAGGCAGGCTACAGACGGCTATGTTGAACTGGATATGGAAATGACCATTGCTGATTCAGCAGTAGGAAAAGATAAGTAAAAAAGTTATAGAATAGAGGTTTTTATGAAGTTTATTAAAGATTTAAATCCGGGAGACAGAATAGCAGACATATATCTCTGCAAACACATGCAGGCAGCAACAACCAAGAATGGTAAGAATTACTATTCAGTTATTCTCCAGGATAAAACAGGCACTGTGGATGCCAAAGTCTGGGATCCCAACAGTGAGGGGATAGATGATTTTTCTGATCTTGATTACATCGATGTATATGGTGAAGTAACAAGTTTCAACGGTGCACTTCAGGTAAACATCAAAAGAGCAAGACTCTGTCATGAGGGAGAGTATGATCAGTCCATGTACCTTCCGGTATCAGAGAAGAATAATGACGAGATGTTTGCTGAGCTTATGGCAATCATAAACACTGTCAGCAACAAATATCTAAAGACATTGCTCTATGCGTTTTTCAAGGATGATGAAGCATTTATAAAGGACTTCAGAAGATCCTCTGCTGCAAAATCGGTTCATCACGGCTTTATCGGCGGACTTTTAGAGCACACATTAAGTGTGACAAAGCTTTGCGATTACTTCAGCAAGGCATATCCTGCTCTTAACAGGGATCTCCTTATTACGGCAGCAATCTGCCATGACATAGGAAAGATAAAAGAGCTTTCTCTTTTCCCCACAAATGATTATACGGATGAGGGACAGTTCCTTGGTCATATCGTAATGGGATCAGAGATGGTAGCAGAGAAAATCAGGGACATCGACGACTTCCCTGTACTTTTAAAGCAGGAGCTTCAGCACTGTATTTTGGCTCATCATGGCAAGTTTGAGTTTGGCTCTCCCAAGACTCCCGCCATTATTGAGGCAATGGCGCTGCACCTCGCAGACAATACAGATGCAAAACTTGAAACATTTACTGAGATACTTAAAAACACAAACGAGGTTGGATGGCTTGGATATAACAGGCTTATGGAGAGCAACCTCTTCGACACGCGAGTAGAATCTTAAATAAAATGAATGAAAAAGTTTTACATGTACTTGAGTACGACAAAATAGTAGACAAATTAAGTGAATATGCATCATCCGAACCGGGAAAGAAGATGTGCAAAGAACTTCTTCCCTCTTCGGATTTAAGGGTTATCCAGAGAAATCTTGAGAAGACTGATGCGGCAATCGCAAGGATTTTCAAAAAAGGCTCAGTTTCTTTCGGAAGTAACAGAGACTTAAGCGGCTATCTCAAGGCACTTAAGATCGGAAGCTCTCTGGATGCACCACAGCTTCTTAATATCGCATCTTTTCTTGACAATGTTAACAGGGTAAAATCCTACGGAAGATCCGACAGGGATGATGACAAACGAGATGTTCTGTCAGATCTTTTCGATGGCCTTGAGCCTTTGACAATGGTCTCTGCTGAGATCAGAAGATGTATCATCTCAGAAGACGAGATTTCATCAGATGCGAGTCCCGCACTTAAACATATCAGAAGAGATATTCAGATAACAGGCGACAGAATACACGAGCAGCTCTCCAAAATGGTCAACGGAGCACTCAGGTCTTATCTTCAGGAGCCTGTTGTAACCATGCGCGGTGACAGATACTGTATCCCGGTCAAATCGGAATACAAGGGACAGGTAAGCGGAATTGTACATGACCAGTCATCATCAGGATCGACACTTTTCATTGAGCCAAGTGTCATTGTTGAGATAAACAACAAACTCCGTGAGCTTGCTTCAATGGAGAAGGCAGAGATAGAGGTTATCCTTGCAAGGCTTTCATCTGAGGTGGCAGGATATCTGGCGGCTCTTTCAGACAACGCACAGATCATGACCGAGCTGGATTTCATTTTTGCCAAGGCATCCCTTGCACTTGAACAGAATGCCATAACTCCGGGATTCAACGACAGACATTATTTCAACATCATAAAGGGCAGACATCCTCTTCTTGATAAGAAAAAGGCAGTGCCCATTGATGTCTATGCCGGTAAGGACTTTGATATGATCATCATCACAGGTCCGAACACCGGAGGTAAGACAGTAACACTTAAAACAGTGGGACTTCTTACACTTATGGGACAGGCAGGATTGGCAATTCCTGCAGGAGACAGATCAGAGCTTTCAGTTTTCAATGAGATCTATGCTGACATCGGAGATGAGCAGAGCATTGAGCAAAGCCTTTCGACATTCTCATCACATATGACCAACTGCGTACATATTCTTGAGAATGCGGATGAGAATTCACTGTGTCTCTTTGATGAGCTTGGCGCAGGAACAGATCCCACGGAGGGAGCTGCTCTGGCAATTTCAATCCTGAATCATCTTCATGAGCGCGGCATCAGAACCATGGCAACAACTCATTACAGTGAGCTTAAGGTTTATGCTCTTACAACGGATGGCATACAGAATGCCAGCTGTGAGTTTGATGTTGAGTCACTTCGACCCACTTACAGGCTTCTCATAGGTATTCCCGGAAAGAGTAATGCCTTTGCGATTTCCAAGAGACTTGGTCTTTCACAGGAGATAATAGATGCTGCAGGTGAGCAGATAAGTCAGGACAACAGGAAATTTGAGGATCTTTTGACAGATCTTGAGAACAGCCGTGTCACAATCGAGAATGAGAGACTTGAGATCGAGAGATACAAAAAAGAGGTTGAGCAATTAAAGAACGAGCTCAAAAATAAGCAGAACAAGCTTGATGAATCAAAGGATAAGATCCTTAGAGAGGCACATGAGGAGGCGAGAGCAATCCTTCAGGAAGCCAAGGATGCCGCTGACGAGACTATAAGAACAGTCAGAAAGGCTGAGGCCGGAATCCCCATGCAGGAGCTTGAGAAGGCAAGGCAAAGTGTTAATAAAAAGATTTCTGACAAGAATCAGAAGCTTTCAATTAACAACAGGAAAAATGATGCTCCGCATAAGAAGCTTAAGCCCACACAGATCAGGATTGGTGATTCAGTTCGCATAGTATCCATGGGACTTACGGGTACCATAAGTACTAAACCTGATAAAGACGGGAATCTTGTTGTGCAATGTGGTATTATGAAATCAAGAACTAATATAAATGATCTTGAACTCATAAAAGAAGAAAACGGCAAGGAACAGATGAAGAAGTTCTACGGACAGCATAAAATGGATCTGTCCGGTGCGAAGAATATCCGCACAGAACTTAATCTTATCGGAATGAACAGTGCCGATGCAATTGCTGAGCTTGATAAATACCTGGACAGCGCTTATGTATCACATCTTCCGTCAGTCAGAATCGTACACGGTAAGGGTTCCGGTGTGCTCAGGAAGGCTGTTCATGACCATCTGAAATCAGCGCCTTATGTAAAGTCATTTAAGCTTGGCGAATTCGGAGAAGGCGATTCAGGTGTAACAATAGTGACATTCCTGAAGTGATTCGGGAAATTAGGGGGTTTAATGGTAGCAAAGCAGAAAATTTTAATTGTGGATGATGACAGCAACATTGCTGAACTTATCTCTCTATATCTGGTCAAGGAGTGTTTTGAGACGAAGATTGTAGGTGACGGAGAGTCTGCACTTGCAGCGTTTGATACTTTTGCACCGAATCTTATTCTCCTTGATCTGATGCTTCCCGGAATAGACGGATATCAGGTCTGCAGAGAGATAAGAACCAGATCACAGTGTCCGATCATCATGCTTTCAGCCAAGGGTGAAGTTTTTGACAAGGTTCTTGGTCTTGAGATGGGGGCAGATGATTATATGGAAAAGCCCTTTGATTCAAAGGAGCTGGTGGCAAGAGTAAAGGCTGTCCTCAGAAGATATAAGCCTCAGGTTGCAGAGCCCGAGCCTACTGATGACAAAGTGGTAAGGTATGATGAACTTGAGATTAACATGACAAACTACTCTGTTAATTATCAGGGATCACGTATCGATATGCCGCCCAAGGAGCTTGAACTACTGTATTTCCTGGCATCATCTCCCAACAGAGTATTCACCAGAGAGCAGCTGCTGGATCAGATCTGGGGATACGAGTATGTTGGTGATACCAGAACGGTAGATGTTCATATCAAGCGACTCAGAGAAAAAATAAAGGACCACGATACCTGGAGAATAGCAACAATCTGGGGTATCGGATATAAGTTTGAGGTTTCTGTCTGAATAACAAACCCTCCTTTTTCGTATATACGTAAAAGGAGGGTTTTCTTATGCCGCTATAAAACATCTGTCAGTCTGTTTCTATATTGAAGCGGTGTCGCTCCGTATTTTTTTCCAAAATAATTTATGAAGGTACTGGTTGAAGGAAAGGCCAAAAGGTCTGAAACAGCACTGACGGACAGATCGGTTGTCTCCATCATGATTTTGGCATATTCCAGTTTGCGCTCTCTTATAAATTTGGTGGGACGCATACCCAGTTCCTTCTGGAAAAGGTCGGAAATATAATTGGGAGTTCTGTGGGTTAAATCCGCCAAAGTCTGCATTCGTATATTGTCATGGAGATGACGAAGGATATAGTCACAACAGGTCTTGGTTACAAGGGTGCAGTTCCTGTATCTGTAATCTCTGACAGCATAAGTGAGGGATCTTAAAGCCTTGCTGGCAAGAAGATTTATCTTTTTTATATCAGTTATGCTGTCCATATGCCTGAGAAAGCCGTCACTTAGAGAATAAGCGATGTGTTCCGCAAGACCACCGTCTATTGCAGCTCTGGTTGCCAGAGTAACGCTTGCTATAAGCAGGTATTTTGCAGATAAAAGAGGATTGTCCGAAACATCTCCCACGATACCTGTGTCGGTTTCCGGTGCTTTATAAGAAGTGTCGACGGAAGCTGCGATGTATTCGTCTATTCTCTGGACATCTCCTGCGGATACATAGTAATATAGTGCTTTTTCACGGATTCTTCTGGTGCCGTTATCCGCACCGGGAGTATCCTGAGACAAAAACATGTGGGTATTTACATAGTCCGTTATTTCTTTGTAATCTTTCTGGATCTCTTTTTCCAGGCGATCCAGGTTCTTTTTTATGTCTGACTCGTATGACAATTTAAGCTACCTCTTCTGAAATTTCGCAAGTGATATCTTGTATTTTTATGTAATTTATTATATCAGATGAGTTTGCATCTGTTTATAGTATTTTTATAAACTCTCTATTTCTCTAAGGCAGAGTCGAGCTGCCTTTAAAAAATACTTTCCGCAGATTCGCGGAGAAAGGAAAAAATTTATGGCAACAGATGTAAAGAAACTGGTATCAGAAATGACGCTTGAAGAGAAGGCATCTCTTTGTGGCGGTGATGATTTCTGGCACACAAAAGCAGTGGAAAGACTTGGAATTCCGAGATTCATGATGTCAGACGGCCCTCACGGTCTTCGTAAACAGGACGAAGAGGGAGACCATCTTGGCGTTAATGACAGTATCGTAGCTGTATGTTTCCCTGCAGCCTGTGCTACAGCATCAAGTTTTGACACGGAAATGATCGGAAAGATGGGTGAGGCAATCGGTGATGAGTGCCAGGCTGAGAATCTTTCAATAGTATTGGGACCTGCTGTTAATATCAAAAGAAGTCCTCTCTGCGGAAGAAATTTCGAGTATTTCTCAGAGGATCCTTATCTTGCCGGAAAGATGGCAGCAGCATACATTAACGGCGTTCAGAGCAAGAATGTCGGAACCAGTATCAAGCATTTTGCTCTTAATAACCAGGAATACTTCAGAATGAGTAACGATTCCGTTGCTTCTGAAAGAACAATCCGTGAGATTTATTTCCCGGCATTTGAAACAGCAGTAAAGGAATCACAGCCCTGGACTGTTATGTGTTCCTACAACAGAATAAACGGCACCTATGCATCAGATAACGAGTGGCTTCTCAGTAAGGTTTTAAGAGACGACTGGGGATATGAAGGATTCGTAATGACAGACTGGGGCGCAGTTAATGACAGAGTACAGGGAATCCGCGCAGGACTTGAACTCGAGATGCCCGGTAACACAGCAGCAAATGACAAAAAGATTGTAGAAGCAGTAAAGAACGGCGAACTTGATGAGAAGCTTGTGGACAGAGCTGCTGAAAGAATACTCAGAATCGTTTACAAGTACTATGACAACAAGGTTGAAGGTGTAAAGTTTGACCGTGATGCAGACCATGAGAAGGCAGTGGCAATTGCGGCTGAATGTGGTGTTCTTCTTGAGAACAACGGAGTACTTCCTCTTGATGCATCAAAGAAGATTGTTTATATCGGTGAGTATGCTGAAGCACCCAGATACCAGGGTGGCGGCTCAAGCCATATCAATTCTTCAAAGGTTACAAGTGCCCTTGAATCAGCTAAGGCAAAGGGAAGAAACATTGAGTATGTAAAGGGCTTCCCTGCTCAGAAGGATGAGCCTCTTGATAAGGCTGAACTTGACAAGGCAATCGCTGCAGCCAAGGGAGCTGATGTGGTTGTAATCTTCGCAGGTCTTCCGGACGTAATAGAGTCAGAAGGTTATGACCGCGCAAACATGAATATGCCTGCAGCTCAGAATGAGCTTATTGAGGCAGTTGCAAAAGTTAATGAGAACACAGTAGTTGTACTTCATAATGGAAGTCCTGTAGAGACTCCATGGGCTGATGACGTAGCTGCAATCCTGGAGATGTATCTTGGCGGCCAGGGCGTTGGTGAAGCTACAGACCAGCTTCTTTATGGTGAGAAGAACCCCAGCGGACATCTTGCTGAGACCTTCCCCATGAGAGTTCAGGATAATCCTTCATACCTGAATTTCAATTCAGATCCTGAAATCTGGAACTATGCAGAGGGAGTATATGGAGGATAGCGTTACTATGACAAGAAGATGATCCCTGTTCGCTGGGCATTCGGACATGGTCTGTCCTATACAACCTTTGAGCTTGGCAACATCAGACTTTCATCTGATAAGCTTTCAGATGATACCAAAATAAAGGTATGTGTTGATGTTAAGAACACAGGCAAAGTAGCTGGAAAAGAAGTAGTTCAGCTTTATGTCGGAGACCTTAACGGCACACCTGACAGACCTGTAAAGGAACTCAAGGGATTTGCAAAGGTTGAACTTAATCCCGGTGAGACCAAAACAGTTGAGATGGAGATCGACGCAAGAGCGCTCTCATATTTTGATGAGTCACTTGGCGACTGGTTTGCTCCTTCAGGAAAATATGAAATCCTTGTAGGTAATGCAAGTGATAATATTACTCTTCGTGAAGAGATTAGTTTTGAAACAAAGAAGGTTAAGCCCATGAGATGTGATTCTTCAATCACAATCGGAGAACTTTTGGCTAACCCTGCAACAGCTCCTATTGTTCAGGAGATGTTCAAAAAGGCACAGGAGAACTCACCCTTCGGAGATTCCGAAGCAGTTGGTGATGAAATGATGCAGGCTATGATGAGATTCATGCCTCTTAAATCTCTTATGTCCTTCGGTATGATGAACGAAGAGCAGATGCAGCAGTTTCTTGGCGCTGTCAGCGCCGCACTCGGCAAGAACTGATTAAGTGCTGCAACAGCTTTTCATGTTGCCACCCCTCGGGGCTGATCCTTATCAGCTTCGGGGGGATTTCTATTTTACGGTCATATTTGTGATACAATGTAGTAGACATCTGAAAGGATAATCTTTTTTGTATGAAACGGACATTATATCTCAAATTCTTAATTGCATATCTGCTTTTTGGAATATTCGGTTTTATCATGGTTGCAACCTTTGTGTCCAACATGACCTATGAGCACACAAGAAGGGAAGAGGCAGAGAATCTCTACTCAGAAGCGACTCAGATAGCAAATACCTACGCTGCAGATCTGTATAATTCCGAAACTTCACTGGAGACTGTGTACAGACAGCTTGCAGCTTTGTCTGCATATATGCATGGGGCAAATATATGGATAGTAAACC
Source organism: uncultured Butyrivibrio sp. (assembly GCA_947168335.1). Taxonomy (GTDB): domain Bacteria; phylum Bacillota; class Clostridia; order Lachnospirales; family Lachnospiraceae; genus Butyrivibrio. The sequence goes on from CAMVLM010000040.1 coordinate 27,793, forward strand.
CCTCCGGGCGTCTTGTGCTTGATTCGGCCCACATGATTGATCAGAATGAGGAAATCATTGTTGATGGTTTTGATCC
>CAMVLM010000041.1 GCA_947168335.1 uncultured Butyrivibrio sp.
ATCAGACAGTTCTTCAATCTGAACCGTGATTTCCTTGATGATTGCGGAAATCTGCTGTGTTGAATCAGCACTGTTCTGAGCAAGCTGTCCGATCTCCTGTGCCACAACCGCGAAACCTTTACCTGCTTCACCTGCTCTTGCTGCCTCGATGGAAGCATTAAGTGAAAGGAGGTTGGTCTGGCTTGATATTTCATTGATCATATCAACAATAGAGTTGATCTTCTGTGCTGACTCTCCAACCACGCTGACAACATCGTTCATATCTTCCATGGACCTTGAAATACCCGTCATACCAGTCTGTACAACTTCCATATCCCGCTGTCCGTCTCTTGCCTTGGTAACAAGGCTCTCCATTGTGTTCTTGGTATGCTGGCTCTTGTCTGTAAGATTTGCCACTTCCTGTGCAAGGGTTGTTGCCTGATTTGCAAGTTCTGTAACTGCATCCGCCATATCATCCATAGCGCCCTGGATCTGCTGCATAGCTTTTGACTGCTCATCAGCCTGAACATTAAGATCGCTGGATGCATTCTTGGAATTGTTTGCCTCACCTGCAAGTTTCTGTGTTACTTCCTTCATCTTAATAAGGGTATCTCTCATCTGAACAACATAATCTGACATATTGTTATTCATAAGACCGATTTCATTTTCTTTCGCACCTGTACCCTTTCAATATCAACTGAAAAATCTCCGCGGGAAATACGGGTGATGTTATCTGTAAGTCTGCTTACAGGTTTTGTGATCATTGTGTTGATAACCTGAAGCATTACAACAGCCATTGCAATAACCATGATAAATGCAATGACAGAACTGATAGCAATGAATTTGTACAAAGGTGCAAGAACATCACTAACCTTAACAAATGATGCCATGTACCAGTTTGTACCACTTACATTATCGATTGAAACATAATAATCCACACCGTCTGTGCCGTGAATAGTCTTTATTTCACTGCTACCTCCGGCGCTTATAATAGATGTGATTTCTTTAATAAATGAATCATTGCAGTGGCTTAAACGCACTTGCTTCAGCTGAAATACCTGTTAAAACAATATCTGTTGAAAGAACGCCTTTACGGCCGTCCATAAGATTAACTGCTCTGGAACCGCAGACAACCATCTTACCTGTTGTCATATCTACAGAAGGTGCGCCCAAAACAATAGTGGATGATTTCTCACCACTTGTATACCATGCTCTGGTGGTGGGATCATAATCCTCTCCGGGAACCCATCCGCCACCATCATAAAATGAATCTTTTCCGATGGCAAGATATACATCAATTACAAAATCGGGATATGCAGCCATTCCGGGCTCCAAAGCTTTAATTATTGCCGCATCATCAGCATAGGAAGATGCCTGTAAGGTATCGGCGAAAGCGTTATAGTAGGCAACCACGCCTGACATATCACCGGCTATCTTATTAGCGTTAGCTCTGGCCTCCTGCTGAAGACCATTGGTAGCCTCCTGTACAATCACGCTCTTTGCCCTTACTGCAATGAAAATCGTCACAATCGCAATGGCAACAATTATCATAGGTATGATAACCACCAAAAGCTGCCCGCTAATGTGCCTGCTCATTGATTTATTTTCATCATTTTTTGCCATAACCCAACCTCCATAGAAACGTCATCAATTCACATTCTATTTTATCTAATAAGACAAATTGGGTTAATTATAGCTTTATTAATAGTTTATTACATTTTCATAAACGATATTTAGGACATTTTTGATACATGTTCAAATTCATCCACAATTTCAGAATCAGGAGCTTTGGTCATAAGGCTGACAACCACGATAACGATTACGGCAACCGCAAATGCAGGTGCAAGTTCATACAGATTCCATACACCTCCAAGAGGACGAACAAGGTATTTCCAGATAAATACCATTGCTCCGCCTGACAGCATTCCTGCTATGGCACCATAACGATTTGTTCTCTTCCAGTAAAGTGAAAGGATCATAATAGGTCCGAAAACAGCTCCGAAACCTGCCCAGGCAAATGAAACAATACCGAATACAGAACTGTTGGGATTCCATGCAATGATGACACCAAATACCGCAACAGCAATAAGCGTAGCTCTTGCTGTGATCATTGCTGCTCTTTCTGAAAGATTTATTCCAAGTGTCTCCTGAACAATATTCTCAGAAACAGACGAAGAAGCTGCAATCAGCTGTGAATCCGCTGTAGACATTGTTGATGCAAGTATACCTGCAAGAACAATACCTGCAAGAAATGCAAACAGGAAGCCATGTTCACTTATCTGCTGTGCAAGGACAACTATAAGAGTTTCTGCTTTAGAAGCGCTTGTAGGATTCTCTGTATCAAGAAGGCTCTCAAGAACTCCGCTCTGAGTCATTGCTCTTCCAACAACGCCAAGGATTACTGCAATACCAAGTGATAAAACAACCCATACGGATGCAATTCTTCTTGAAAGTTTAAGTTCCGAAGATTTACGGATAGCCATGAATCTCAGAAGAATGTGAGGCATTCCGAAATATCCAAGTCCCCAGCAGAAGGTTGTTACTTTACTGAAAAATCCATAGGGCTGTGATGTTCCCGTAGCACTGTCATGTATAGCACTTATATCCAGAAATCCGGGTAAACTTCTGGCATTTTCAGCCACCTGTGATAAACCGCCTGCTGTTACGATTCCATACAGCACAACAAATACCAGTGCAAAAGTCATTACTATTGACTGGATAAAGTCTGTCTTGGAAGCGGCAAGGAATCCACCGGTTGTTGTATATCCTACGATTATTACTGCAGAAACGATCATTGCAAGCTGATAATTTACACCAAATAATGATGAAAAAAGCTTACCGCAGGCTGAAAAGCCCGAAGCAGTATATGGAACAAAGAAAATTATGATGAATGCAGCACCGATACAAAGAATTATGTTGCTTTCATCGCGGAAACGCTTTTTGAAATAATCAGGAATAGTTATTGCATCAAGCTTCTCAGTGTAGTTACGAAGTCTTCTGGCAGTAAAAAGCCAGTTCAGGTATGTTCCTACAATGAGTCCGAAGGCTGTCCAGCCCGCATCAGCAATACCCGAAAAATAAGCAACTCCAGGTACACCCATCAGCAGATATGAACTCATATCTGAAGCTTCCGCACTCATGGCGGTTACAAATGGCCCGAGTTTTCTGCCGCCAAGATAAAAGTCTTTTACATCGTTTGTATCCTTGGAAGATACAAAGCCCACCAGTAGCATCATTGACAGATAGGCCAGAATTGCGATTATTATTCCAATTTGTGCTGTTGTCATTTCTTTTTCCCCTTTTATGTTTATTTGAGCACTTTTATATTGCACCATTTTATCACATTAAAGGGCTAAAGAAAATCCATAAATGACATCACTACATGAAAATGCCCTCCCAATCCTGAACAGGAAAAGGAGGGCATCTATTAGATTCTAGATTATTATCAAAGTTCGAACCTTGCAACAAAGTTCTGAAGATCCTGAGCGTTCTCAGCAAGTTTATCGGAAGCTTCTGCAACTTCATGGGTAGAAGCTGTCTGCTGCTGTGATGCCGCGGAAACATTCTGAGTTTCATCAGCTACAGTCACACTCATTTCCTCAATCTTCTGAATATTATCTGCAATAGTATCTGTACCATTTGAAAGCTGAGTTACGATCTCGCTCATTCTGTTGGATTCTTCTGCTATTGCGTAGACCATGTCAACGATATTATTGAAGGTCTGACCTGCTTCATTAACAGTTTCTGTTCCTTCCACAACGCTCTGTGCGCCTTCACGCATGGCATCAACAGCTTCCTCGGAACTCTTCATAATATCTTCAATAAGTTCTGTAATATTAGCTGCTGCCTGGTTTGAATCATCGGCAAGCTTGCTGATCTCACTGGCAACAACCGCAAATCCCTTACCCATTTCACCGGCTCTTGCTGCCTCAATTGAAGCATTGAGTGAAAGCAGGTTGGTCTGACTTGCAATCTCTGATATAGTGCTAACGAAAGTATCAATGTTCTTAAGTTTCTCACCAAGACCATCAACAACTTCAGCTGTATTCTCAACAGAATCCTTGATAGTAGACATCATATTTGTTGCATTTGTCATATCAGCCGCACCCTTGGCTGCTGCTTCGTTGGTGGACTTGATCATGTCATTGGATCTAATAATCGCATCCTGGAATTCCTGCATATTGCTTACGAAGGACTTGGTCTCATTACTTGCACCAGATACAGCTGTGATCTGACCCGAGCAGGAGTTTGCAACATTTGTACAGGAGTTTGCAACCATCTCACTGGCTTCCGCTGACTGTGAAGCACTGGCAGAAAGCTCCTCTGAAGCAGATGCAACATACGCTGTCGTATCCGAAATTCTCATCATTAGATCACGGATATTTGTGTGCATAAGATTCAGAGCATCAGATATAAGACCAATCTCGTTGTTGTGATCCTTAAGCTTTCTAACAGCTTCCATCTCTTTATTTTCAGTGAAATCACTGTTAGACATACGCACCATCTGGTTTGTAACCATAACGATTGGAGTTGTAATTCTCTTAGCAATGTATATCGCAGCTAAGGTTCCGATAATAATAAGCACTACTACAACTATGCAGGACTGGATAAGACTTGCTCTGAGCGATTCATCAGCGGCCTGTTTGTATGCAGACTCCAGCGCATCAATATGATCAACCCATACACCTGTACCCATTACCCAGTCAAAAGGCTGGTAGTATGCAGTGTAGTTAATCTTGGGAAGTGGCTCTGTCTCATTAGGTTTTGCAAACATAAGAGATGTATATCCGCCGCCATCCTGCATACCATTTTTGATCATTTCCTGAATAAACTTTGTTCCATTAGGATCGGTTGCATCCCATCTGGACTGTCCTTCTGTATCTCTTCCAAGAAGAACCACATTTATTCCCTGAGAAGTATCAACCCAGAAATAGCCCGCACCATCATTGTATTTAAGCTCTCTGATAATGTCAGCAGACTGTTTCATAGCTTCTTCCTTGGTCATTTCGCCTGCTTCATATTTTGCGTTCATAATCTCACAGATGCTCATTGCCTCCTGAGTTTCATTTTTAAGTTCAGTCTTGATATCCTCAAGAAGTCTGTCTCTGTATTGAGCCGTCTGAGTTCTATTGGAAGAAAGAGTCTTATTTACCGCAAATAAAGCTACAACTTGGCCAGTTATAATTACTGCAGAAAGAATAACTACAATCATCACATACATTAGTGATCCACGTTTTTTTTCCATAATGTATCTTCCTTTCTCAACGAAATGAGTTGCAAACGAAAAATCGTTAAGTTGAATATAGCATCAGCAACCGTCCAAAACAATATCCCTAATAGCGACAAAAGCCGGAAAGTGCAGTTAATATCTGCATTTCCCGGCTTCTGAATATTCTATAAATTTTGTATAAAAAACGTGGTAAAATTCGATAAATAGTTATACAAGTACGCTTTAATTAACCTTTACTTTAAAGGTAACCTTCCTGCTCAGGCCTTTGTGATTACTGTCACCTGCTGCCTTAACTTCAACCTTTACCTTGTAAACGCCCTTTTCAAGGCCCTTCCTGACTGTAATCTTACCGGTCTTCTTGTCAATCTTGATATTCTTATTTCCACTTATCTTCTTATATCTTACCTTGCCCTTGGCACCTTTTACCTTAACAGCTTTTGATGCACTGAGTTTTACACTCTTTCCCTGAAGTTCTTCAAAGCTTACTTTAGCGGTCTTTGCTGTGGCTTTCAAAGTGTTGGCGGTCTTTGTAATCTTCCATTTAATTTTCTTTTCAGATGAAGATCCGTCATCCCACTTATATCCATTCTTCAGTGTTGCAACGGCTGTATAAGAGCCTGCATTCCTGCCCTTATTTCCTGTAAGAGTATAACCGTCTCCCTCTGCTACACCGGTCTGTTCCTTACCGTTATATTTAAGTGTAAGACCTGCGGGAACCTTTGCAGGTTTATTTTGCTCCACTACCTTTGAAGGCTTTGTTTCAGGCTTCTCCTCTGGCTTTTCTTCAGGTTTCTTCTCAGGCTTTTCTTCCGGTTTGTCAGCCTTCTCGGAAAGTACGATTGTTCCGAATACTTCTGTTGAAGACCATCCCATGCCTGTCTTGTCAGCCCAGTTAAGTGTACCTGCTCTCTTACCTGATTCGTCAGCATCATTTACCTGGATATCGAGACCGATCTTTGCTCCTGCCTTTGCTGTGATGTCAGTCCATTTGAAAGCTGCTTCGATGCAGTAACCATCATCTGTTGCAAAAGCTTCTGACCTGACATTTTCCTCAAGACACTTCTTACCACTGAAGCTGTGAGCATTCTCATAACCTATTCTGTACTGCTTGTCATCATCCTGATATGTGCTGGTCTTTTCGTTGTTTTCATCGATAAATACTTCTACTGAATCCTGCTCCCAGGCGTCTGCTGCATCCTTGTTAAGAACAGCATCTTTTACGTCTACAAGTACATAAAGGCCTTGTAATTATTATCGAACAAAAGAGGATACTGCTTTGAACTTCCGTCTGCACCACCACCGTTGTTATTTGCTGTCTGGAGCCATGAGTGCTTATCAACTACTCCCCAGATTGTCATACCTGTGATGTTCACGCCTTCATTCTTAAGTCTTCTTACTGTGTCATAAACATCCTTGTATCTCTGTGCAAGACGTTCATCTGTTGAATTCCTGCTTCCCTTGAAATCAAGTTCTGTAAGCTGAACCTGATCAACAATCTCACTGTACTGCTTTGCAGCCTTTTTGATCTGCTCCATTGAAGGGTTATTGGAATCAATCTGGTAGTGAGCCTGCATTCCCATTCCATCAATTCTGGCACCTGGAGTTGCCTTAACCGTTCTTAAAAGCTCACAGATTCCGCTGACCTTTGAGGAAACAGTTTCATTGTAATCATTGTAAAAAAGTGCAATGTTTGAAGGCATATACCTATTTGCATAAACAAATGCATTCTGTATGAATTCAGGGCTCTGATATACTCTCCACCAGCTTGAATTCTCATTGCCGCTTCTGTATGTTCCTGTGCCATCACTGACAGCCTCATTTACTACATCCCATCCATAGAACAGATCTCTGTATTTGCTTCCCTCAGCTGTGAAATGTTCAGCAACGCTCTTGATATAGAATTCAAGACGCTTGTTCATAACTTCAGGTGTTACATAAGGCTTTGACTCATCATAGTCCTCATGGAAAAAGAACTCAGGTGTCTGTGAATGCCATACCAGAACATGACCTCTGATTCTGATCTTCTTTTCAGAATGTTCATTGTTCCAATTTACAAAGAAGTCAAGATATCTTTCAGGAGTCTCATAGTTAAGCTCCGGGAACTGAATCTCTTCACCATTAATTGCAACTGTTTTGATCTGAGCATCTTTCTTGATCATGGAATCAGGCTTGAGCTCATTACCAAGTGTTACACCGTTAAAATGCTTGGTTACCAGTTCCATTTCCAGCTCATCTGCAAATTCCATATAGCTGATTGCTGTTCCAATGATAAAGTCATCACCCATAAGATCAGTTACGGGATCTCTGAGATCTACGATATCTGTCTCAACTTCAGGCGCTACTTTCTCAGAGTTATCAAGAACAATTTCAATCTTTTCAACTTCCACATCAAAGGGGAATGTTTTTCCGTCACCACCCATGGACATGATGGCAAACTCTGTTACTTTTCCTGTTGTATCAGGTTCGTAATTATAAACCTTCTTTCCCTTCTGACCGTAGACTACTGCAACCTGTACAGGTTTATTTTCCTCATCCTTCTCCCCGCTATAAAGTTTGAAAGATATTTCTTCAGTATTCTCAGTTGTATAGATATTTATGGATTCGATGTTTTCACCCTTGAGCTCCTGACCAACAGACATGTAATACTCAGCCCATCCGCTCTCAAAATGAAGCCTGGTCCCCTCAACGGGAGTATCGCCCCAACGCTCTTTGAACTTTAAGTTTTCGCCCTCAAATGTAAGAACGTTTTTATTTGTATTCTCGTTTTCTTTTTCTTCTACATCAGCAGTTATATCCGTAACAGTAACACTGTAGGAATATGCATCTTCACCTTCCGCCATAGACATTATTCCAATGTACCTGACAGTTGCTGATGAATCATCCGAAAGAGGAAGTGTATACTCAGATGCACCAATAAAGTCATACTTAACAGCCATCTCATTTAATTCGGAATCATATATTTTTATTGCTATAACATTTTCCTGATCCTTAACCTTTACGGTAACACCCTTGAAATTTGATGCAGTTATATCCTTTCCAAGGTCATAGCAATATTCCTGATACTTTTGCTTAAACTCAAGCCTGCCAGTCACTTTGTTATCAGCATTCCATCTGTCAAAAAACTCAAGGCTGCTCTCTGCTTCCTTTAAAGAATCATCTGTTGTATCTGTGTCCTCTTCAGGCTTACTTTCTTTATCAGCTGCGGAATCAGCTTTTTTTTCTGAGAGTCGGCAGTTTCTGCATCAGCAGATTCATCCCCATCATTCTGCTGAGAAGCATTTTCATCCGATGCTTCTTCGTTCACCTGAACTGTTTCTTCTGTTGCCGCACTTACATTAAGTGCTCCCACATTCAGAGATGAAACAGCCAGTACACCTGCCATTACAATCGATGACAATCCCCAGTACTTTTTGTGCATACCGTATACACCCTCCTTTGAATATAATCAGCTTTTGTGCAATCCCCCTATATCGCACAGTAACATAAACAATTATATCCGTTATATTTTATATTCCGCCTACCATTTCATGCGTTTGCATTATCATATTTTGCCAACATGTTCGCAATAAGTAACAAGAATTGCAATATTTGAGATGTCGATACCTGAATATTTTCGCCAAAAGAAAACTGCACGCCCGAAAGCGTGCAGTTTTTAGAATTACAATGTTGAAGCATACAGCATATAGATCGTAAAAAAGATACATACACCTGTAAAAAGGAATGTTCCTGAATTCAAAAATGCTGCGGATGAAAGTTCTTTAAACGAAACATCATCTTTGGTCCGCGTAATTATTACATCCTTTTTTATGATGGTGTAAATGATCGATACTATTCCAAGAACAATCATTACATTAATGAAATATCCATAAAACTCCGTTGCCAAAGGATACAGAACCGAGGATGATGAGTTCATTATCATGTGCATTATTATGGTCAGAATAATATTTCCTGTTCTTACATATACATATCCAAATATAATTCCCAGAGCAAAAGCATAAAACAGCTGATACAGATTACAATGGAAAATTCCAAAGGCAGCTGCGGAAAACAGTATTGCCACAACCTCACCATAACGCCTTGCCCTGTCGATTATCAGCTTTCTGAAAATAAGTTCTTCGAATATAGGAGCAAGTACAGAAACCATGATCATTGCCAGGATGCTGTCACCGGCAACCATACTTCCAACAAAACTGTTCTCAGCTTCTCCGCCTGATAAAACAGAGGCAATATAATTACTCAGATATGAAAGTGCAATAGTTACAGGAAACATGATAAATATCGCTCTTATATACTGGCTTTTTGTCATACTCCCCTTTACCGTTTGAACAGACTCGTCAGCAAGCTTCATTACAAGCACACATAACGGAAATCCTATCATATACGTGGAAACAATATTGGTAATACACAAAAAGTTTTTATTCTCATACACGGCCTGAAGAGAAATGCCGCTACGGGCTGCCATCAGATTCGCAATAACATTTCCGACAAGACCGCCTCCGACTGCATTACATCCAAGCATAAATGTAAGGAGTGCAAAGCAAATAATTGTATAGGTCTTCTTTGCTTTGTCATATTTATCATAACTTTTTACCAGATGATCATTGCCTTTGGCATCACTGCCAGGGGCTTCATCTGCATCTGTCTTCACAAACGCCTTGCCTGAAACAACGGCAACAATCTCTGCAAACATTCCCTTTGTGCCTCTTTTAAATAACCGGTTCTTATATACCCTTCCAGTAAGAACTGCCAGTAAAACCGTAGAAACAAGAAGAATGGAAAGGTACAGGATATATTCCACAGGACTGATTTTTGCGCAAAGCACATTTCCCGGCAGTGTAAATGCTGAAGTAAACGGGATGATACTTATTATGGTCAGACCTGTTTTGGAATTATCTGTAAAAAGAGGTACATAAACAGATACAAGAAATCCGGCAACCATAGTAAGTATTGCCATGGAATTGGTCTGTGTTAATTCTTCAGCAGTAGCTGCAAAAGAAGCAAACAGAGCTGATACAAAGCAGTAAAACAGGAATGCAACCAGCAGTGCTATTACTGCAAGAATTAAAAGGATTACAAAGTTTTCTGACGCTCCTTCAGGAAGCTTTTCCACAAAGGCTGCAATCAGGTTCTTACTGTCCTGACCTACGATCTTTCCGTTTATCACATTCCCTATTGTAATACCGCAGAAGCCGCATGCTATCCATACAACCAGCTGTATCATGGCTTCGCAGAATATAGCTGTTACCTTACCGAATATTATTCCGGAAGGTCCTGACAGTGTCAGAATATATTCCATGAGCTTTGAAGTTTTTTCCATGCTGACTATCTGTCCAATACTCTGCCCATAGAATATTATCAGGAAGTATAAGCTCATCATGACAATCATGGGAACAATATATTCTATAATTCCACTATCTGAATCTTCATCTGATTCATCCGTTGTAACAGTTGTGATTCTCAGATCGTTAACTGCCATATTAAGTTTTTCTTCAGAAACACCGGCTTTTAAGAACTTTGCATTTTTTACTGTCTCTGAGAAATCTTTTGCAAAGTCTTTTGCATCACCGTTTCCCACACTGCTCTCACCCGGTATATAAACCGTAAGATGACAGTTCTCATCATCTTCCGCAATATCAAGGACGATAGAATAATCTTCATCTTTACCAAGTGCCTTGGGATCAGAAGCAGCCTCTTCTGCGCTGATACCGGTTACTTCAGTTATTCCAAGGTACGGGTAATCTTCCTTATGTTTGTTTACAAAACCTTCTGTATCAACAGCCAGATCTGTTTCATTAACTATATATACAGCTTTTATATCTTTTATTCTGGATTCCTTATCAAAAGTTCCTGCTATAGCCATGCTGGAAACAGCTGCAGCGATAATGATAACTATTCCCACAATAATTGTGGAAGGAAGATATTTTTTCCCTTTAAGGGCCTGTTTTAGAGTAAACTTTAATACTTTCTGCCAATTTTTCATGCGACCACCTGCTTTTTCATGAGTGCAACTATGTCTTTAACCGCAAGCCGCTTTCCCTGGAAGAGAAGCATGGACTCATAAATTGCCGATGCAAGAATAAAAATGACAGCTGCAGTAATGACAATAATTACAAGAGATATTGTTCCTGTCAGAATACTTATTTTTCCCGTTAGTATAAGAGCAGGCGTAAGGAACGCACCTGTTAAAGGGAAAATGGCGCAGAAATTCATAAATGCCTCACTGGCACCTGAATTAAGCATCAGAATAACAAGGAACATGTCGCAATAAAAACTCAGTAATATAAGAAAAGTGTAAAACTTGTAAGCATCCTGAAGCTCATCAAGTTTTGACACACTGGCTCCCGCCAAAGCTCCCACAATTGAATAAAGAGCAAGTCCTGCAAGGAAATACAAAAGCGCTATAACCATCTTTGAAAGGGTAATTGTCTCCCAGATCGAAGATGTAACAACCAAATTGCCTGAAGCACTTTCAACAGTCACATCTCCCGCCACCAAAAAGATGCACAGGATCTGCGAAAGGAAGTAGCATGAATACACTGCCATTGAAGTTATAACTGTTTCAAGAAGTCTTGCAACTATCTTGCCTGACAATAAAGCCAGGGGTCTTGTTCCTGTCAGAAGGAATTCAATTACTCTTGATGATTTTTCTGTGGCAATAGAAGTTGCAATATTGCCGACTGACATGTTTATGAACATAAACACGATAATAAGACCTGAAAGCATCACAAAATAATCACTGACAGAGATGTTTTCCAGGTCCTCTGCAAATGATCCGTCTTTTGCCTGCTTAAGAACAGTTATATCAATATCCTTTGTCAGGTTTTCATACTCCTCGTCACTTACATTTTGAATTCCGAGTATTTCCTCTCTGTAGAAGGTACGAAAGTCTTCCTCAAAATTTTCCAATGAGGATTTTTTGATGCCTGATTCTTTGGCATAGACAATTGTTACTTCGAAACCATCATTTTCATCATATTCTGATTTGATGATAAGATCCTTATGATCAGAATTTTCCTCAAGATTTTTCACAGAATCAGCATATGATGATGCATTATCCGTGATGAAACTGACATCAGAATACTTATCTGTTTCATTAAAATGATCATAGTCTATGGAAAGACCTGTATCATCATAAACGTATACTGATTCTATTTCTGATTTTGAAGAATTTTTCTCAGATGATGTATCATCGCCTTTTATTTTGCCTACGATGATCATGACCGGCATGGTAAATAATGCCAGCGCACATAGTGTTGCAATAAAAGCTTTAAAACCGGTCTTTTTTATACCCGAATAAAACTCAAACAGAAAGACCTGTTTAAAGCCTCTGAAATCACTTTTATTCACTTACTGCTTCCTCCGCTATATTTGTAGTAAATTCCTGAGTGTTATCGTTTGCAGCCTCGCCGACACTTTCAATAAAAATCTCATGAAGTGAAGGCTCTCTAAGTTCAAATCTTACGATGGTTCTGTTATCATCGCTAAGCTTCCTTAAAAGGGCCTGGGCTTCGGATTCACTCTTTACTCTAAGCTGGATTCCTGCAGGGGTATCGTTGACAACTTTAATACCCAGTGTGCTGATTGTACCTGAAATATCCTCATCGCACTTAACAAACAGATTTACGCGGCCATAGGACTTTTTGATCTCATTGAGATTACCCTGTACCATGGCTTTGCCTCTGTTAAGGATAGTGATGTCCTCACAGAATTCTTCTATTACGGGCATCTGATGGGAGGACATGATGATATATTTTTTCTTATCTATCTCCTCGTGGATTACACTTTTAAAAAGATCTGTATTAACAGGATCGAGACCGGAAAGTGGCTCATCCAGAATAAGAAATTCCGGATCGGAAATAAGAGCAGCCATAAGCTGGATTTTCTGCTGATTACCTTTTGACATCTGATCAGCAAGTGTGGGCTTGATACGTTTGCCCATTTTTCTTTCAGGGAAAAGATATTCTGTTACCTTAAGTCTGTCTCCCCAATATTTGATTCTTTCCATTGCATCATCTGTAGACAAGCCCTTAAGTGATGCGAAATACAAGAGCTGGTCCATAATCGGATATTTGGGATAAAGTCCTCTTTCTTCAGCAAGATATCCGACATTCACCTTGCGAGTATCAAAGTTCTCCCCATTTAATAAAACTTCTCCATGATCTCTGGACAATATACCCAGCATCATGCGAATCGAGGTTGATTTGCCCGCTCCGTTAGTTCCCAATAGAGCATATACCCCGGGGGATTTAAGCTCAAAAGAAAGATCCTCAACAGCCTGCTTTTCCCCAAATTTTTTCTGCAGATGTTTTACCTCAAATGACATTATTTTCTCCTCTACAAAACTTTTTTACGCTACGAATAAAAATTCTAGCAGAACCCCCTCAAAATGCCAATACAATTGCACTAAATCAATTAAAAAAAATTACGGATTATCGTCATTATGACTTGCTTTTTATCTTTGAATTAATAAAATCAATATCTTTCTTTGTTCTGATGGCATCTACAAAATACGCCAGCACAAGAACAATTCCCACATAGATGAAGGCCATCCAGAATAAATGAATCACAAGCCTTATTTTTCTGACCAGGTTATCAACAGCCTCATTCCACTCGGGGTATTCAACAATAACCGTCAGCGGCTGTCCTTTAATTTGTCTTTTTTCTATTCTCATTTTTCCTCATCATCCAAAGTCTGATCACTATGACAATTACATTAAAAGCCAATACCAAAAGCCCGCCTGCAAAACTGTAAGGCGCCCAGGTACCCATTATTTCAAAAAGTCCGCATCCGAATATCACCGGCATGACAAAACATACGGATACAAGAAGCAGAATCAAAGAACATTCCGTTAAGAAAAGTGCCCGGGATATCATGGAAAGCACCACATGAATGACAATTCACTGTTGTTTGATCTGTAACTTCCGTCATTTCCGACTATCACAATATCTGCTGAGAATTCATCTGCAAGCGCGATGGCACGTTCCTCACCGGCAACATAGCAGGCTGTGGAAAGGGCATCTGATAAAAGCCCGCTATCAGAAACAACAGTTACTGAGGCTATTCCTGAATCGTCTCCGTCAAGCCATGCAGGATATCCGGTTTTTGAATCCAGAATGTGATGGTATTTTTTTCCTTCATACTCAACAAAGCGCTCATAATTTCCGGAGGTTGAAACACATTTGCCTCCGGTCACGGCTATGGTGCCATACAGTTCTCCTGATCTGAAGGGATCGGTTATGCCGACCTTCCAGCTGCTGCCGTCAGCTTTTTCGCCAAGGGGAAGAACACTTCCTCCTGCAGATATTATGCCGCTTATATCTTCAGTTGCAATGGATTTGCACTCATCAAGATACAGCCCCTTTCCCACAGCGCCAAGATCTATTATCATTCCTGCCGGGATATAGATTCTGTGATCTTCTATTTTCACTTTCTCATAGCCGCAGAAGGAAAGCGCATTTTGAATATCCTCCTCAGTCGGAGGTACAAAGGATGATGCTTCTCCGTTTTCTCCGCCTGCCCATCCATCGATATCCCACAGCTCAATAAGAGTTCCTAGTGTTATATCAAATGCACCTTCTGATTTTTCAGAAACATCAAGACATGCTGTGAGAAGCTTTTCCATATCGGAAGAGAGTGGATATCCTTCGGGGTTACCTGCCGATTCATTTATTTTGGCAATTTCCGAAGAAGTTATTCTTCTTGAAAGCTTCTCCTTTTCCAGATTATTTGCAAGCTTCACAAATTCAAGTGTAGGATCCTCTTTCGCAGTAAGCTCCATGGAAAAAACAGTACCCATTACAAATGAAGTATTGCTGTAGGTCCCCTTCTGCCATTTCGATATGTTTGATAAAAGAATTCCGATAAGTGCCAGAATAAATACAGATACTGCCAGAGTAATTGTCTTCTTATTCATCCGCCAAATACCTCGACCTCTATGTTATGCTTACCTTTTTTGGACAGGCCTATATCCCTGACAAAATTAAATTTGCCAAAGCCTCTGACAGAAACCGTATCGCCGTCACTTAGAATTTTGTCATTGTTTTCCACAACCCTTCCATTTACCGAAACCTTTTTCTCAGTGAAATACGGAATGGTATCCTTGCGGGAAAGATTGTAGACTTTTGAGATAACAGCGTCCGCTCTGGGGGATGCAACCTGTATGATCGAGGATTTAAGCGCATCTCGTATATAAGACTCCGGAAGCTGAGAAACACTGCATTTCACAACATCCCTTCCTACGGAAGTCAGATTTTCCATGACGTATTGGACAGTGGTCTCCTCAACGTAAAGATATGCCTCCATATCATCTACAAAAATATCTCCGAACTTTTTTCTGTCTATTCCAAGACTCATGAGAGAGCCAAGAAAATCCCTGTGGGAATGGTGTCCGGCAAACTTCCTGGCAGCAGGTTCGATTTTCACACAGAGAATCGGATACTCCATCTCAAAGCCAAAATCCGCTTCGCTTCCAAAGCGAACCATCTTTCTCTCGCAGATATCATTTCCGCCAAAAAGCTCATAGGCAATTGGCGCAAAACTCTTATCCCTCACAGCCCTGAAAAAAACATCCTGCTGCGCGATACTTAAGAAATCACTGAAGCAGTATATATTACTCTGATACGCTCTGTTGCTCAGTTCTATAAATCTTTTGTATAACAGTTCATCTTCCTGATTAGTCATTCTTTTTCCTCACTGCACAGAATACGAAAATTAAAACTCCCAGAATACTCAGGATAAATCCGGCAAATAATCCCGGTGTACTGTACCTGATCTCTATCTCATGACTTCCCGCAGTAAGAGGAATGGACATGAACATAACATTACTCTTAAGTATCTCAGTCTTCTCTCCGTCGACATAGGCTGTAAAGCCCTTAAGATACGGTATTCCAAGGCAGAGAAGTTTGTCCTGCTCAAGGTCGATGGTACCTGTAATTTTATCTGTTGCAAATGAAATAGGATTCTTGTAAAGGTTCACATTCTGAAGTGTGTTTGTCTTGTAAACCTGAAGCTGTCTTCCAAGATTATCAAGGGGCTGGAAGTATACTTTAAGATCATCAAATCTGTACTCTCCATCCTCTGTGAATACAACGGTTATATAATTTTTGGCATCAGCGGAAGCTCCCATGTTTATCAGGAAGTCATGCCATCCACTGTAATACTGAGATTTCTCGGTTTTGTAATTGAGGCTCTTCTGAATCTCAGTGCCATCTGCAAGAGAGGTTTTTGCCACGATTGAAAGTGTATCTGCAGCTGTATCAATGTGAAGATTTCCAAAATAAAGATAGGTCTCTCCGCCTGCTTCTCCATCAAACTTAAGAGTGATCTCAGAACCTGCCTTCGCACTGATAAGCCCATCTTCTACACTCACACCTTCTCCGGGAACAAGCTCACAGGATATTTCCTTTGAAGTAAGTATGGGCTGTGCATCGGAAAGCTCATAAGCAGTCTTTGTTTTTTCAGCATCTGAATCCTCCAGAACAGTTCCATACAAAAGGGCTTCCTGTCTCTCTATGTGAGAAAGCTTTTCGAACTCTGTTCTGCTCATCACGCAGCTGCTTGTATATCCAAGCGGAAGTGCCGCCGTGTTTTTGAAAATCGCGAAATTGTATTTGCCGTAAACTTCTGCATACCCCGAAGGAACAAAAGCTCTCTCCTCAGGAGTGTTAAATCTCAAAGAAAAATAGTTTACTCCTGCAAGGCAATTGGGGATTGCTCTGTCATCAAGTCCAAAATACGCAAAGTTCTGTTCATCATTATTTGCTATCTCGGTAAAGTACTCTGATACGTTTTTATCTGTAAGACTCCACAAAAACTGTGTTGAGGATATACCGTCGAGCAGGGAAGAATTCCACACCAGATTTCTTCCACTGTATCTGTAGAAATCCCCGGATACATCAAGGCCGTCCTGAGCTGCTGCCTCTTCCACCACCTGAGTCTCCGTGCTCTGAAGCTGCATATACATATCCTCAGTTGTGGTTTTTTCCATATAATCGGAAATCATATTGCCCTTATCAGGCGAAAAAGCTTCATAGGCATTAATAAGAATTCCGGCTGCCACTAAAACAAAAATAACAGTTGAAGATACAGGAATCAGTTTACTTGCCTTTTCCTTCTGCATACGTGAACCTGCAATTGCAAATAGTGCAGTAATTACAAACGCTGCAAAGGCAATTATCAGCTGAATTCTCAAAGCCTCCGAGTCTGCTGCGCCGGTAAAAAATGAAAGTGCTCCATAGAGGACACAGATAATACCTGAAATCACAAGCTCGCGGATACTAAGCTCCAATATCTCATCCATGACGCAGGTCACAAGAAATCCTGCAAAGAATGCCGCTGCAAAACACCATCTGTTTATAACATAGGAAAAACCGGCAAAAAGATATCCAAAGAAAGGCACAGAAAGGAACAGTGTTATAAGAAGAAAGAT
The DNA here is from genome assembly GCA_947168335.1 of uncultured Butyrivibrio sp. Lineage (GTDB taxonomy): Bacteria > Bacillota > Clostridia > Lachnospirales > Lachnospiraceae > Butyrivibrio. Next base: position 17,638 of record CAMVLM010000041.1, read on the forward strand.
GATAAACTCCGTTCTCTTTTTAGCAGTGCCTGATACGATAAATCTTGCAAGCATAACAGAGAGCGCAAGAAGCAGCACTCCTGAAAATCCCAGCTGAACGTCAGCTTCTCCGTGATATACAAAAGAAATAAGATTACGGACAAGTTCCTTATAATACTCTTTTCCATAAAGGAAGGGCACACTTATTCCGCTGTCACTTCTTGGGTTATTGGGAAGTGCAAACAAAACAGGAAGGAGTACAACCATAGACATTAAAAGGCCTGTCACTCCGCTTGTGATAAACTTCGAAACAACAGAAAAGATGCTCTTTATATCTTTTCCGTATATGCCAAAAAGTCGCACCAGTACATATATAACAGTAAGGAGAGCGATGGCAAAGAAGAAATAGAAGTTATTGGATGCCGCAAGAAAAACAGCTATGGCAAAGGTGCCTGTCTTTTTTTCCTTAAGAATCCTCTCGGCTCCAAGAAGTACAAGGGGCAGATAAATCATGGGATTTGCAAAAAACGGATGCCATATACCAAGGAAAAGGAAATATGAACCGAAGGCATAGATAAACATTCCCCCAAGAAGAGAAATGGCACCTGCATCCTTTTTCACATACTTCGCAAAAAGAGAAAAAGTGATGCCCGCAAGATATGGGCGAAGCAGCGTGATCACCTGAAAATAAATATATATATGCTCGGTTTTGACCAAAGCTGCGGGAAGATTAAGTATATCTCCGATGGCATAGTACTGAAGCGTCGTGTAGATATCACTTCCGTAACCCATTCCGAAACTGAATGTCTGAATGCTGAAATTGTGTAGAACAAAAATGTTATAGAAAACGCCCCTGAGCCACTTGGAATAATATGCAACTGCCTTAAGATGCTGTCTCCAGGCATCGGCGTGGTTTATGACAAGTCTTCCGTTCTCATGGAAATATTTAAAGCATCCCCACTGAATACCCAAAAACAAAAGTGTGTAAACACAATAAAAAATCACAGTACCCCAGGGGGCTTTAAGCTTATTTTTCATACCTTGATATTCTCCTGTTTATAGCCATAAAGATGAAAACATTGTACCACAAATACTAATGTTTTTTGATATAATAAGGGTAACTGCCCGGTCCGGCCGGGCTACAAAAAAGCTGTCATATATCAGTTTTCCATACAGGTAATGCACATGTTCACTCTAACAGAAGTCTGCAGAGAGTTGTCCATCTCTCCTGCCACAGGTCGAAACTGGATAAAGCTCGGCAAAATCAAAGCCGAAGGAAAGCGCGGAAGCGCATATGTTTTTTCTGACGAATATGTGCAGCGTCTTAAGGATGAGCTGAAAAGCGGCGGAAGGTCCGCTCTTAAAAGCCGTCGCAATAAATCGTTCATATCAGGCAAGGCTCTTTACCGCGACTATATCTCATCAAAATCAGTCAATATCCCTGCTATCGAATCTTTAATTTCATCAATGCCCAAGGATGAGGTGTGCCCTCCCGACTTGTGCAGAGCGATCATCGCAAACTGTGCGGTGAGCTTCGCCATGCAGAAAATGGAGCTTAACAGCACCTCATTCCCGCTTAAAAGCTATCTTGAAGGCAGTATTGATCTCGATGGTTTCGGACAGCTGATCGATGATTATATAGGTTCTGCCGAAGATCTTAAGAATTATATTTCAACCGAAAATATACCTGATGATAAATTTGTATACGAGCCAGGAGAAGACATCCTGGGGCTTTTGTATATATCACTGAAAAACATCAATACAAGAAAAAAGTCAGGAGCTTACTACACTCCCACCACTGTCGTAAAGAGGCTCCTCGGACACCTCTTTGAAGCTTCTCTTATGACGGATGGACAGAACAAATCTCTTCTCGATCCCTGCTGCGGAACAGGCAATTTCCTTTTGCAGCTCCCGCCGGGAATACCCAAAGAGAATATCTATGGAAGCGATATCGATGTGGACAGCGTACTTATAGCAAGGATAAACCTGGCTCTTAAGTACAATTACCCCTCCTATGATTTCTGGAAAAAACAACTTTGCATTTCCGATTTTCTTCTTGGCAAAGACAGTTTTTCTGATGAAAGCTTTGATATTGTTTTCGGAAACCCGCCATGGGGATACTCATTTTCTCCCGAGGAAAATGAGTTAATTAAAGAAGGTTTTGAAACTGCAACTATTCAGAATCCGGAATCCTGTGATCTGTTTCTTGAAAGGGCAATAAAAAGGCTCACACCAGGAGGTATTGTGTCCTTTGTGACACCACAGTCTATTCTGACCGTAAAGTCACACTCACCGATAAGAACTTTCATTTTACGAAGTACCTGTCTGTCACACCTTGAATACATAGGCGAAGTTTTCGACAGGGTACAGTGTCCTTCGATTATCCTGCAGCTGAAAAAATGTGCAGAGATACAGGAATACTTCAATCCGGCCAACTGTTCCTTTGTCAAAGACTCTCCAAAAATATACGAGCATGACAGGAACTTTACCATAGGAACGGAGAGAGCCATAAACCCTGACTGCTTTGATTTTCTTATTCCGGATGAAGAGTATCTGCTTCTTAAAAAGCTCGATGAATCCGAGAACAACGTGACGCTGAAGGATAATGCGATATTCGCTCTCGGTATCGTTACAGGTGCAAACAAGGAGATGTTAAAGACCAGGAAGAGCAGCACCAACGAAATTATCCTGAAGGGTTCTGATATTTTCAGGTTCTCTTTCAAGACGCCAAAATGCTACATTACTTTTAAACCCGAGATGTGTCAGCAGGTTGCAAGCACAGAGTACTACCGTGCCCCTGTTAAACTCTTATACCGTTTTATAGGAAATCATCTTGTGTTTGCCTATGACGATAAACAGACTCTGTCATTAAACAGCTGCAATATTGTGATTCCGCAGATAAGCGGACTTGATATTAAATACATCTGCGCTGTTTTGAACAGCAGGATCTGTGACTATTATTTCAGAAAAAAATTCCGCTCGGTGAAGGTCTTAAGATCACATATCGAGACCCTGCCGATACCCTATACGGATGAAGCAGTTCAAAAAGAGATCGCCGGATATGTGGATGAGATCAGGGCCGCCGAATCCGGTCTTACTGAACTATACGATAAAATAGATAACAGACTCAAAGAATTATATGGTCTTAGTGATGAAGAATATGGCAGAATTCTCTCAGATCTTTCAGAAGAGAATCAATTTCTCATGTATTAAGGCATTCAATATTATGATATAATTCTTATTGTATTACGTTTCTATCGAGAATTCAGAGGCAAATAGTATGGATGAAATCAACAACAGCGGGCAGTTCAGTCGAAACACCCGCCTTAGGGAATTATCTCTTAACAATCAGTCTGATATTCTTTTCGATAAGCTTATTAACACCACTCAGGATTGTATTTTCTGGAAGGATACCGAGAGGCGTTTTGTAGGTGTAAATAAGGCTTTTCTGGATTTTTACGGCTTCGAATCAGAAGATGTTGTCATTGGAAAAACAGATGAAGATATGGGCTGGCACCCGGACCCCGAACCCTTTATGCAGGACGAGCTGAATGTTCTACAGGGGCACAGCACTCATAACGTGCACGGTCAGTGCATTATCAGGGGACAGGTGCGCGATATCATTGCCAGCAAGACTCCCATTTATGACAATGGAGAGATCATTGGTTTTGTTGGCTCATTTATGGATGTCACCGAGGACCTTCAGAGGATGCATAAAATTGAGCGCCTCAACAGACTTAATGACAAACTTCTTGATAATGAAAAAAGAGCCAACAGACGTATGTCAGAATTCTTATCAAGAATGAGTAACGAGATAAAGGCACCCATGAACGCAATCTCTGCCCTTTCATATCTTGGAATGAGGCAGGACGATATCGGTGTGCTGAAAAGTGACATGAGAAAGATCTATACCTCCAGTCATTATCTTGCAAGTCTCGTCAGTGATCTTCTGGATATCGAAAAGATAGACGGCGGAAGTCTTAACCTGTCTCCCGCTGCAGCCAGTCTTGATGAAATTGTCGATGGTGTCGAAAATGTAACACTGGCAATAGCCGAAAACAAGAACGTAAGAGTTATCATAAACAGAAACTACAAGGGTAATCCACAGATCATGTGCGATCTTGGAAGAACCCAGCAGATGATCATAAACATAACTTCAAATGCCGTAAAATTCAGTGAACCCGGCAGCACTGTTGAGATTACAGTTACTTCGGAGCGCCTCTACGATGGCTCCTACCGCTTCGTATTTGTAGTCAGCGATGAAGGTTGCGGCATGAATGTTAACTTTATGCCCAGTCTGTTTTTACCCTTCGCTCAGGAAAAGCGAAATCCTTCAAAGTATGGAACAGGAACAGGTCTTGGGCTTGCAGTTTCAAAACGTCTGGCAGGTCTTATGCACGGCGATATCACAGCAGAAAGTGAAGAAGGTATCGGCAGTACCTTCACCATCACTATAGAACTTGAACGAATCATTCCGCCGGATGAAGAAAATGATGAAGAATAAAAAGGGCAGGGGCATATATCCAAACGGATATATGCCCCATTTAATTAATCAAGCCAGGCTTTGCTTAATTACTTATTTATTCCGGAAAGGAACTGGCGTGTGCGTTCCTCTCTGGGATTATCGATCAGTTCCTTGGCAGATCCCTGCTCAAGGATTATGCCATCGTCCATAAAGATTGCTTTATCAGCTACATCTCTGGCGAAAGCCATCTCGTGAGTTACTATGATCATAGTGGTCTTTTTCTCTGCAAGCTTGCGGATAACCTTGAGAACTTCTCCTGTCAGCTCCGGATCAAGTGCAGATGTGGGTTCGTCGAAACAAAGGATATCAGGTTTAAGAGCCAGTGCTCTGGCAATGGCAACACGCTGCTGCTGACCACCGGAAAGCTGGTGCGGATAGTTATCCATTCTGTCTGAAAGCCCCATATGATTAAGGAGCTGCTTTCCTCTCTCAATGACATTTTCCTTTTCATTTCCCTGAGCTGAAAGAAGCGGGGCCAGTGTGACATTTTCCAATGCTGTATACTGCGGGAACAGATTAAACTGCTGAAATACCAGTCCAAAGTGCAGTCTCTTTTCCCTGAGCTGCGATGCATCTGTTGTCGGGAACTGTGCATCAAATAAAGTTTCACCCCTTACGGAGATTGTTCCCTCATCTGCAGTTTCAAGAAAATTTAGACATCTGAGCAGTGTTGTTTTTCCGCTTCCTGAAGATCCAATGATGGATATGGTCTGTCCTTCTTCGAGATCAAAACTTATTCCTTTTAAAATCTCTACATTATCAAACTTTTTCTTAAGATTTTTTACTTCCAAAATCGGCATAGTTTTCACCAAATATTTTTATCTAAAATAGCTGAGTTTCTTTTCAATGTATCCGAAAAGAAGTGTAAGCAGTCCGCTGAAAATAAGGTAGAAGGCACCTGTGTAGAAAAGGGGCCATATTATACCACTGCTTTTAATAAATGCCTGTCCGTTCCAGATTATCTCGTAAACCGCGATAACTCTGGCAAGTGAAGTGTCCTTAACAAGAGTGATAACCTCATTCGAAATAGGCGGCACAATTCTCTTAATAACCTGAAGAAGAATGACGCGGTTGAAGATCTGTCGCTTGGTCATTCCCAATACCGCTCCGGCCTCGTACTGTCCAACCGGTATTGACTGGATACCACCTCTGTAGATCTCCGAAAAATAGCATGCATAGTTGACCACAAAGGCTACCAGTGCAGCAACAAATCTACCGCCCGTGCTGGTTCCCCATACATTAAGCCCCAGGAAAATACCGGGGCCGTAGTACATGATCAGCAGCTGAAGCATCAACGGTGTTCCACGTATCACCCATATAATGAATCTGATAGGATATTTGATCACCGGCACTTTGCTCATGGAGCCAAAGCTGATAAACAATCCAAGCGGAAGTGAAAATAACAACGTCAATACAAATAATTTAATTGTTCCGAGAAAACCCTCCAATAAGGAGATGGTAACTGTTAAGAACATAAAACTTTACTGCTCCTGTTTGTGCTTATTTCTGTTCTACAAGTGCATCCTGAACACCGTAGTTCTTTGCGATTTCCTGCATTGTTCCGTCAGCGTAGAGAGTCTTAAGCTGATCGTTGATATATGCTGCAAGGTCAGAGCCCTTACGGCATCCGATTCCGTATTCCTCAGTTGTAAGCTCTACAGTGTGTGTAAGGTCTGCATAGCTTGTACCCTCGCCAACCATGGCACCTGCCATGAGAAGGTCGATTATGCATGCTCCGGAAGTTCCTGCCTCAACTTCCATAACTGCATCTGCCTGAGATGTAAGTGAAGTGTAATCAAAACCGTTATCAACTGCTGCCTGCTCGCCGGCTGATCCTGACTCAACAGCAAAACTAAGGGATGCTACATCCTCAACACTCTTATACTTATCAGCGTCTGCTGAAGGTACAACAACAACCTGTGCATTGTTGAGGTAAGCATTTGTGCACTCCATTGCATTGGTTACTTCGCTTGTAAGAGTCATGCCGTTCCATACAACGTCGATTGACTTATTATCAAGCTCAAGGATCTTGTTATCCCAGTCGATCTCAACAAACTCAACTGCTACACCAAGAGACTCTGCAATCTTTGTAGCCATATCTGCATCAAAGCCTATCCAGTTGCCGTTATCGTCCTTGTAATCCATGGGCGCAAAATCTGTTATTCCTACAATAAGGCTGCCCTTGCCCTTAATATATTCAACATCACTGTCAGCTTCTGCAGTATCTGTGCTCTCTTCTGCAGACTCTTCAGCCCCTGCCTCAGTGCTATCCTGTGCCTCTGAACTGTCTGCAGTAGCTGTCTCAGCCGGTGCACTGTTTTCTCCGCATGCTGTCATGCTCATAACTATTGATGCTGTCAAAAGTGCAGCAATAATCTTCTTTTTCATAATTTCCTCCTCGTAATTCTGCCAAACAAAAATAAACCTGCTACAATAACTTGATTAAATTTAATGTAGCGATAATATGCTTTATTACATTAGCACACTAAACTGTTATTGTAAACAGGTATTTATTTTGTAGAAATATTTAATTAAAGATCTTTCTCGTAGTGATCGCCGACCTCTCTGAAGCCGGTTTTTCTGAGATATGCTTTGTGATTTTCGTCGGATCCTTTGTAGACAAGTTTGTCTATTCCATCGGATGCAATATTGGACATGAGAAACTGACCGATAGAGAAGTCCCTGTACTGGGGTATAGAATAATCTATCATGATGTCCAGAACATGATCTTTAAGTATACCAAGAAGCACTCCCACAGGCTTGCCGTCATGGCAGACTACATAGCCACGGTTTGCTCTGTCAAAATCCATTGATATACCGGGGAAGCATTTTGCGATGTCATCCTTATATAGGTCGATGGTATATTTTGTCAGGCCTTCATCACCGTCTACCCTTACAAGATCATAGGATTTTTCTGTATTGATCATCTTAAATAGATAGTATATGTTTATTGCCACGAGGCAGAGGTTCATAACAACTGTAGGATATGCGTGAATGATAAGACCATAGATCACGCATACTACACTTCCCAGTGAGTTTACAACCCTCAGCTTGAATACAGAAACCATCAGAAATGAAATCAGTACCAGCGCCGAACCGACATATCCCACTATTTCAATAATCATCTTTGTATCCATTATTAACTCCTTTTTTGTATTTAATCAGCACGGACAGCCTTCATCTCCCGTTTCCTTGTATACATGGCTTTATCCGCTCTTCGGAAAACATTGTCAAATCCCTGATCTACATCCGGATCATATTAAATAAATGTAAAAAAGCTACTTCAGCTAAATTATACTACTGAAAAATCGCCGGAAAAGCATGCTAGCCATCTTTTCAGATTAATTTAATATAGTTTTTATAAAATTGAATTTCTGTTGTATCTCCTGACTTTATTGATATGCCTTTCAAAGTCTCCGCTCTCAATCAGACTGGCTATTACAAGCTGATCCAATGTGGGAACAGGACACTCATAGAAACCGGTTTTTTCTGTAAATATTTCTACCAGATTTGTCGGAAGCACCATGTATGCGCACCTCGCGTAGCTTCCGATCGTTCTTGTAAAGGTATTTACATAAACTACTCTTCCCTCTTCATCGAGAGAAAAAATGGTCTCTTCCGGTTTTCTGCTGGGAGTAAACTCTGATTCGAAATCATCCTCGATGATATATCCCCCTGTTTTACTGCTCCATTTAAGGTATTCCCTTTTCTTGGCAGCGGATGCGGTAACTCCACTGGGAAAGCTTCGATAGGGCGTTATGTGAAGTAATTTTATATCGTTGTTCCACAGCTCTTCACTCTCGATACCATCCTTCCCGAGTTTAAGCATCTTAAGATGTGCTCCGCCTGCAGCATAAACTTTGGCAATTTTCAGATATGATGGGCTTTCAACTCCGTAAACAATATCCCTTCCAAAAGTCTGCAGAATAAGGCCGTACAGGTATTCCGCTCCTGCACCGATTATTATCTGTCCAGGAAGAACCTCAAGCCTTCTTGATCTTTCAAGATAATCCGCGATTGCACTTCTAAGCTCAAGCATCCCGTTTTTGGGAGATTTGTTCATAATATAGGAATCATATTCACTAAGTACACGCCTTACTGTTTTGGCATAAATAGGATATGAGAATTTGGGAGCATTCTCGGAAATATGCGACGGAGTTCTGCTGACATTTTCATTTTGCTTCTCCTCAAGCTCCCTTAGCTTTTGAATTTTGGTACCGCCTGCTGCCTTTTTGGCTTTAGCCTTATTTTTTTCAGCACCTGTATATATTTCTTTATCATCAAAGGAAACAAAATATCCGCTTTTTTCTTTTGGAAAAATATATCCTTCCTCCGCCAGAAGTTCATATGCATGTTCAATGGTGATAACGCTCATGCCCATGGCTTCCGCCATTACACGTTTTGAAGGGAGCTTTGTTCCCACCGGGTATCTTCCGCCGATAATATCTTCTCTCACCTGTTCATAGACTTTAAGATATCTCTTTGTGTTTTCCATAGTGAATTTCCTTTTTGCAAAAAATGCTGTCACATATTGCTATGTGACAGCATCTGTTATTAGTTTAATTGTTCTTTTAATGCTCTGGCAAGCTGATCAGGACATGATGTAGAACGGAAACCGCAGGTTATTCCGGACAATCTGTTCACCGCTTCCTCAACAGGCATTCCTTCGATCAGTGCTGTGATACCTTTGTGGTTACCATCACATCCGTTTGTGAAAACTACGTCGTAAACTTTTCCGTCTCTTATATCAAAATCTATGTCAGTTGCACAGATTCCAGTCGGTTTATAATGCATATCTGAAGCCTCCTACTAAATATCATGTTTCTTTATTCCTTGTACGAAACAGATTTAGTATATCAATATCTTCAGGTTTTTTCCACATCAGATAGCATTACTGGCCGCGTAAATTTACTGTAGGATTTAATAGGTTAAAGGAACCTTGATATGCT
>CAMVLM010000042.1 GCA_947168335.1 uncultured Butyrivibrio sp.
ACTTCTACATGGATCTTACAGGTTGGTATCAGGTAGCATTCTTCTTCGGAACAGGATGCACACTTACATATGATTCTGATAACGATGGTAACTTCACAGGCTGCACAATGGATTATGATTCCGATAAGGGCCTTGTAGCTCTTAAGGAGATGATCGAGCTTTCAAGCTCAAAGGCATTCCAGCCTGGTTCATCTGCAGGTGATGCAGTAGATTACGCAGCAATCATCGATGGAACATGGGATGCAGATGTTGTTAAGCAGGCACTTGGTGACAACTACGCTTGCGCTAAACTTCCTACATTCACAGGTTCAGACGGTGCTACATACCAGATGAGCGGTTTCAACGGATGCAAACTTCTTGGCGTTAAGCCTCAGGATGATGAGAACAAGCTTGCAGTATGTGATGCTCTTGCTCTTTACCTTACAAGCGAAGAAGTTCAGCTCGCAAGATACAATGCAGTAGGTTGGGGCCCTTCAAACCTTAAGGCTCTGGCTGATGACGCAGTTAAGGCTGACGAAGCTCTTTCTGCTCTTTCAGAGCAGTTTGCTTTCACAATTCCTCAGGGTCAGTATCCTGGAGATTACTGGACAAACGCAGAAGCACTTGCAGGCGATGTACAGGATTCATTACAGACAGCATCTGATGATGATCTCAAGGCTGCACTTGCAGCATTCCAGGAAACAGTTTCTGCAGCAAGATAATAGTAAAAGACTGATAAAGCAGAGCTATATTCTGAAAAACATAATATAAAAACTGATCCGGCAGGAGGTTCTCCTTCTGCCGGATTTTTAGAAAGAACAAAATTTTAATGGACGCGCATATAAAAGGAGCGGGCTATGAGCGATAACAAATTTGGAAAAAAATCGAATCCTGTTAGCAGATTTTTCTCCTTTTTGGGTAATGACATAAAGGATATTGGGGTAACCTTCAGAGATGGAGACTGGAAGACAAAGCTTTCATTTCTGATCATGGGTATCGGACCTATTCTTAGAGGACAGACTTTAAGAGGTTTTGCGTACCTTATTTTAGAAGTATTATTCTTCTGTTTCGTAGGTGCTTTCGGTGGAAAGTATTTATCCAAACTGGGAACTCTCGGAACAGTTGAAACAATGAAGAAAAACAGAAAGACAATCTATGGAGATCATTCATTCCTTATTTTGCTGTTTGGTCTTTTGACACTTATCTTTATTGTTCTTCTGATTTTCTTATGGCGAATGAATGTCAGGGAAAATCAAAGAGAAGAACTTGCCCTTAAGCAGGGAAAGAAACTTCCCGGCAATAAGGCAGATTTTATGTCTCTTTTTGATTCTAATTTTGACAAAACATTGTTGGCTTTACCTGTAACCGGTATTTTTGTATTTACGGTATTGCCCATAATTTTCATGATATGCGTTGCGTTTACCAACTATGACGCAACACACCAGGCGCCTACCAAGCTGTTTACATGGGTTGGATTTGAGAACTTCAAGACACTTTTCTCATTTGGAAAGAGCGGATTCGGCAGTACTTTCTTACATGTACTTCTGTGGACACTTGTATGGGCACTGCTTGCAACATTTATTGATTATTTCCTTGGAATAGCTGTTGCGATCCTCATCAACAAAAAGGGTATTAAATTTAAAAAGTTCTGGCGTACATGCCTGGTACTTACAATTGCTATACCTCAGTTTGTAAGTCTTCTGTATGTATCAAAGATGTTCGACAACGCAGGCTTTATAAATGCTACACTTTTAAAACTCGGAATCATTAAAAGTGCAATTCCTTTCTGGACAGATCCGCTTCTTGCAAAGATTACAATTATAGTAGTAAACGTATGGATTGGTATTCCTTATCTTATGCTGATGGCTACAGGTCTTCTCATGAATATTCCTGAGGATCTTTATGAGAGCGCAAGAATTGACGGTGCAACTCCCTGGCAGATGTTTGTACACATCACAATGCCTTATATGCTGTTTGTAACCGGTCCTTACCTGCTTACATCATACACAGGAAACCTTAACAACTTTAACGTAATCTATCTTCTGACAGGTGGTGGACCGAAGTCCATGAGCTATGCAGGAGGAGCAGGTGGTACAGATCTTCTGGTAACCTGGCTCTACAAGATGACAATCAATGACACTGATTACAAGATGGCAGCTGTCATCGGTATCATGGTATTTATTGTTACGGCAATCATAATGCTTTCAGTTTATCGTATTTTGCCGTCTGTTAAGGATGAGGAGGGATTCCAGTAATGGCTAAAATAAAATCATCGATGAAAAGAAAACGTGCCATTGGCAATTTCTTAACATATGTATTACTTACCATCATTGTTATAATCTGGCTTTTCCCTTTTGTGGGACTTGTACTTGGAAGCTTCAGATCCTATATATCTGAGTATGGTGGAATTGTTGGATATATAATTCCCAAAAAGTTTTCGCTTGATAACTACAGATTTGTACTCGGTGGCGAGACCAACTATCTGAGATGGTACTTAAACACTATAATAATCGCGACTTGTGTATCTGTTCTTCAGACAATCATTGTTCTTTGCGTAAGTTATGCTTTGAGTAGAATGAGATTTTATGGAAGAACAGCACTTATGAAGTTTTGGCTTGTCCTCGGAATGTTCCCGGGATTCCTTACAATGATCTGCCTGTATTTCCTGCTGAAGCAGCTTGGACTTACACAGGCAGGTGCTATTCCCGGACTCATTCTTGTATCAGTAGCAAGTTCAGGTATGGGCTACTACGTATGTAAGGGATATTTTGATACTATTCCCAAAGCACTTGATGAGGCTGCAAGAATCGATGGAGCATCCAGAGCAAGAGTATTCTTCACAATGACACTTCCTATGAGTAAGCCGATCATCATTTACACAATGCTTGTTGCATTCATGGCACCCTGGAATGATTATGTATTTGCATCATACATTGCCTTTGGCCATGACAAGAGTTATAACGTTGCGGTTTCCATGTACAGATGGATGAATACAGGCGATTATCAGGGGTATTATACAAGGTTCTGTGCCGGAGCTGTTCTGGTAGCTATTCCGGTAACATTGTTATTCATGTTCCTGCAGAAATATTATGTAGAAGGCGTAACCGGAGGAGCGGTAAAAGGCTGATGGCTAATCAAATAACCATCGAGGATGTGGCTAATGCGCTTGGAGTTTCCAAGACAACCGTATCCAGGGCAATTTCGGGAAAAGGTCGTATTGGAGAAAAGACAAAAGCCAAGGTCCTTGAATACATCGAAAAAAACAATTATAAGCCAAATGTTGTTGCAAAGGGGCTTGCACAACGCAGAACCTTCAGCATAGCGGTTGTATGGCCCGGGGATTTTTTAGTAGTAGATCTTCCTTTTTTCCAGAGATGTCTTGTGGGCATGAGTGAGGTCACAAGCGGATATGGATATGATATTGTTGTTTCCATGGTTATGGGAGATGAGATATCAAATCTGAAGAGAGTTATTGAAAACCGGAAGGTTGACGGGGTTATTCTTACAAGAACACTTATTGATGACAAACCAGCAGAGTATCTGCAAAAAAGCGGAGTCCCATTTGTGGCGATCGGTGCTTCTCTGGATGAGAGCATCATAACTGTTGATAACAACAACTATGAAGCCTGTATGGAGCTTACTTCGATTCTTATAGGAAAAGGACATTCCAAGCTTGCTCTTCTTGGAGGATCACAGAATCATATGATCACAAAGACGAGATATAACGGATTTACAGATGCCTATAGAAGAATCGGAAAAGAACCTGATGAATCACTTATTTTTCTGAATCTGAGTAATGAAAGAAGACTTGCTGATATTGTAAAGCAGCTTGCTCACAAAAAGGTTGATGGAGTAATCTGCATGGATGATCAGCTTGCCGGTGAAGTGATTTCGGTTTGCAGAGCTGAACGCATTAAAATTCCGGAGGACTTAAGACTTGCGTCCTTCTATAACAGCTCAATTTTGGAAAATGCTTCGGTCCCTGTTACATCGCTGAATTTTGATGACAGAAATCTTGGGGCTGTGGCGGCTCGTATGCTTCTGTCTCTCATTGATGGCGAAGCTGTGGAAAGTCAAAAACTGAACAACTACGAAGTCATAATGAAGGAGAGCACAAAGTAATTTAAATTCTGGTGCCCGCTCATTGATCATATAATGGGCGGGCACTTTCTATCTAAACAATGAGGAGATTGATATGAATTTATCTAAAGAAAGTAAGTTATCTTACACACCAATGTCACTTACACTTGATGGTAAGGGATTCTTTCCTATTATGGGAGAAATGCATTTCAGCAGATACAGAAACAGATATTGGGCAGAAGAACTCTGCAAGATGAAGAGCGGAGGAGTGGACATTGTTTCACTTTACACAATATGGATTCACCATGAAGAAGTTCGCGGTGAATATGATTTCAGCGGTGACAGGAATCTTAGAAAATTCCTTCAGACCGTAAAGGAATGTGGACTTAATTGTATTTTGAGAATTGGACCCTGGGCACATGGAGAAGCAAGAAACGGTGGTTTCCCTGACTGGCTCCTTGAGGATTCCAAAGAAAAGGGTTATGAGCTTAGAAGTAATGCTCCTGAATATCTTGAACATGTGCGCAATTTCTATGAGCACATTTATGAACAGGCAAAAGGATTTTTCCTTAAGGATGACGGCCCGGTTATAGGTATTCAGATAGAAAATGAATATGGACATTGCGGAGGATTTGGTGGTCCTGAAGGTGAGGAACACATGAAGACTCTTAGAAATATGGCTATGGAGATAGGTTTTGATGCTCCTATTTACACAGCAACCGGTTGGGGCGGGGCTGTAACAGGCGGCATGATCCCGGTTATGGGTGGATACTGTGAAGCACCCTGGGATCCCAGTACAGAAGAAATTGCACCCAGCGGAAATTATATTTTTACAAAAGAAAGAAACGATCACAATATAGGTTCCGATCACGGAATTGGAGCCGGAATTACTTTTGATATGGATAAGTTTCCTTATCTTACAGCAGAACTTGGTGGTGGTCTTCAGGTAACACATCACAGAAGACCTATCGCATCAGGTGATGATACTGCTGCAATGAGCATGGTAAAAATGGGAAGCGGAGCGAATCTTCTTGGCTACTATATGTACCATGGAGGAACTAATCCCAAGGGTAAACTCACAACTCTTCAGGAGAGCACGGAAACAGGATATCCCAACGATCTGCCTGTTCTGTCATATGATTTTAATGCCCCTTTAAGAGAGTATGGTCAGATGGAGGGGACTTACAGAAAGGTCAGAACTCTGGCTATGTTTGTTAAGGATTTTGGTGAAAATCTCTGCAATATGCCCTACATTCCGCAGCCAGGAAATCCCGCAAAACCAGAGGATCTTTCATCACTCAGATGTGCAGTAAGAGCAGGAAAACTGGAAGCAAACGGAGAAGAGGTAACGTCCGGATATCTTTTTGTGAACAATTATCAGAGAAGATATGAAATGGCTGACCATGAGGCGGTTACACTTAAGGCGCATGATGAAAACGGAAATGTTATCTGTGAGTTTGAGGAGAGGGATATCAGGAATGGTGATTATTTCTTCTATCCTTTCAATATGCCTGTTGGTTTTGAGGCAGTTTTAAGAAGAGCAAATGCAACACCGCTCTGCATACTTCATGATGAAAAGGGCAGAGAAAATGCCTATGTTTTCTATACAGACAATACTGACAGCGCATCCTTTGAAATTGAGGGTGAACTTGGAAGAATAAGAATTGTGACACTTCTTAAGGAAGAAGCTGAACATGCAGTTAAGATCCGTGATGAAAGAGGTGCTGAACATCTTGTAATCTGCGATCACTGTGTTGTGGAGAAGACACCTGAAGACAGAAAAGGAAACAATCAGAAGACCGGATATGAGATTTATGCTGAAATTCCGTCAGATGGAAAATCACATACTGTCTCATTCAGAGTATGGCCTGATCTTGATGAAACACCGATTGGATTTATTCATACAGATGCTGAAAACGTGAGCGATTCTTATATGGTAGACAGCATGGATTTTGCTGATTACAGATATGTGGATGAGCTTACCAATACAGTAAAAGCAGAAGTAAGTGAAGAAAAATCCGATTCTCCGGAGATAAAGGCATATAAGCTTAATGTTTCCGGAATAGATCCTGATATGGATGAGGTTTACCTGAATGTTGATTATGAAGGTGACAGAAGTGAACTCTTCGCTGAAAGTCCTGTTGATGAATATGAAAATGGTGAGCTCATTGCTGACAGCTTCTATACAGGTCAGATTTGGGAGATTGGTCTTAAGCGCTTTATAGGTGCAAATGATAGAGGAAGGCTGGAGGAGTCCTTTACTGCAAATACTGTAATCCATCCGCTTCATGAAGATGATAAGGTATATCTTCAGAAGCGTCCCAGGATGGAAGATGGCATAAGCTGTGTACTAAACGGTGTAACCAGTACAGCGCAGTACAAAATCCGCCTTATCTGATATTCTGAATGTAAAATTAAATGTAGGGAAGAGGGTATAGTAAATGAAAAGAAATGCTGCATGTAGATTTATTTGTGCGTCAGTTGTGCTTAGTCTTTTAGGCGGCAGTATAATGGGATGTTCTGATGCGAAGAGTGAAGTGGCAACTGAAAAGGAAGGCAGTGCTTCTGTAAGTGTTAACACAACCGCTGCGTCAGAAGAGTCTGAAAAAACTGATGAGGCTGCAGAGGAAGAGAAGGAAAATGCAACTGCACAGGATGAGAATGCAGATGACAAGAAGGAGGATGCCACAGAGCAGGATGAGTCCAAGGAGGATGCCAAGGAAGATTCCGGTTCAGAGGAAAGTGCTGATGAAGCTGAATATGATGATTCATGGAAGGAGTCTGCACCTAAAGCCGGAGTTTTTGTGGAACCTGTAAAGGATCTTGCAGATGATTTTTATCTTGGAATGGATGCTTCATCTGTACTTGTAGAAGAGAACAGCGGAGTCAAGTACTACGATTTTGATGGAAATGAAGCTGATCCCTTTAAGACTATGTCAGAGGCAGGTATCAACTACATCCGACTGAGAGTGTGGAATGATCCCTATGATGAAAACGGAAATGGCTACGGCGGTGGTAATAATGATGTTAAGACTGCCATCGAGCTTGGTAAAAGAGCAACTGAATATGGAATGAAAGTCTGCATTGATTTCCACTATTCGGATTTCTGGGCTGATCCCAAGAGGCAGCATGCACCAAAAGCCTGGGATGGCATGAATATTGATGATAAGTGCGAGGCTCTTTATAACTTTACCGTGGAAAGTCTTACAGAGATCATTGATTCCGGCGTTGATGTAGGAATGGTTCAGATCGGTAATGAGATCAATAATGGTATGTCCGGAGTTTCCATGATTCCTTATGTTTCCAGACTTTTAAAATCCGGAAGTAAAGCGGTCAGGGAAATTGCAGCCGATAAGAACAAAGATATAAAGATTGTGGTTCATTATGCAAATATAGATAATGCTGCAGATCTGGCAAATAAGGCATCAACTCTGGAAAAAGATGAAGTTGACTATGACATTCTGGGAATGAGTTATTATCCTTTCTGGGATACTGATCTGGAAAACATGAAATTCATTATCGAGTATTATAAGGAAAACTATAATAAGGATTTCATGATTGCAGAGACATCATATTGTTATACATCTGAAGATGGCGATGGTTCCGGAAACAGTGTTAATGGTGTTGATGATCTGGTAGATGGTTATCCGGCTACTGTTCAGGGCCAGACCAATATGGTCCGCGATGTGATAAATATGGCTAACGAGGCAGGTGCATCCGGTGTATTTTATTGGGAAGGCACATGGATTCCTGTAGGACCTGCAAGTGCAGATAATTCAGCTATTTGGGAAAAGTATGGCAGCGGCTGGGCCAGCAGTTATGCAGGTGATTATGATCCTAAAGATGCAGGACTTTATTACGGTGGATGTTCATGGGACAATCAGGCATTCTTTGATTTTGAGGGCAAACCACTGGAATCTCTGAATGTATATAAATACATAAGAAGTGGTGCGGTTTCTGATCTTGTAATTGATTCAATTCCTGATACTGAAGTTACAATTCTTGTTGGTGAAAAAGCCGAGCTGCCTTCGGAAGTGGATGTTATTTACAATGATAAAACAGCTAATTCCAAAGCAGCGGTTACATGGGATGAGAATGACGTTGACGGAATTGATACCTCCAAAGAAAATGATGCCTATATCAAAGGAACCCTGGAGGATGGGCAGACAGTAACCTGTCATGTGAAAGTGAAGGCAGAGAATTACGTAGTTAATCCGAGCTTTGAAGATTCAGACAGATCAATGTGGACAATTACTGCAAATGGCGGAAATCCCACAGACTATCAGGAAAAAGATGATGACGCGCACAGCGGTGATTTTGCGCTTCATTTCTGGTCTGAGTCAAATATGGATTTCACCGTTGAGCAGGAGATAACAGGATTGGAACCCGGTACCTACAAACTGGTTGCCTATGCTCAGGGAGGTGACATGAACAGCAGCGCTGATCTTGAGCTGTTTGCCAAAACTTCTGACAATGAACTGACACAGAGCTTTATGGTGACCAACTGGGCAGAATGGAAGGAACCTGTTATTCCTGAAATTGAAGTCACGGACGGAACGGTTACAATCGGTGTTCATATGAAGTGTAATCCCAAGAGCTGGGGAACAGTGGACGACTTTACTCTGACCAGGGTTAAATAATCAGGTTTGCATATTTTTTCTTTTCCATTTAGTTTCAGTTTAGGTGTTGAATGTTTGAGACAGTACAGGATTATATCGATGCCTTAAATGCAAATGGAACCTGGGTAACATATGATGAGACTACCAACACTGCAAAGATCACAAGTATTACAGATTTTGCAGAAGCAGTAAGGACTGCTTCCAAGGGAATTGCTGCTTTTGATCAGCTTGATGGCTCCCAGGGTGAGAATACTCTCTTTGGATACGGCGATGGCGAAGGTGCTCATTTTGATTCCACACTTGCATCTATTCTTAGTGAATTGGGTTCATCCTATGCATCTGACTATGAATAAGATCTGAGTAAGGAAGATTCAGCAGGCCATACAGTGGATTACAGATTAAACATGTATTCACCTTTGTATTATCTGCTTTCAGGTTCAGAAGGATACCAGACCTCGAACGTTGCCAGGTATTTCCGCATAAATACCGGCTTATGGCAGAGTGATACAGCTGTTAACACGGAAGCGAATCTTGTACTTGCACTCCAAAACTATGGATCAAATGTTGATTACAGTTTTGTATGGGGCCAGGAGCACACTATGGCAGAGAGAAGCGGCGACTCAACAAGTAACTTCATTGCCTGGGTAAATGAATGCGTGGCAGCGGAAGCAAAGTAATAGACATAACATAATAGTACTGACATTATCCCTCTAAAGGAGACAACGGAATTTCCGGAGTTTTCTTCAGAGGGATTTTTTAATTACTTTTATATAAAAAATAGAAGCAACAGATTTTTATTTGGACAGAATTATGGATAATATTGCATCAAATATAGAAAAATATGCAGATAAGGACTTTTCTGTAAAGATATCGTATGTTGAATATGAGGGAAGTGTTGGCTTTTCTGTTCAGAACAAAGTACTATCTGATGATAAAAAAGTAGAAAGTCACAGAATCGGAATCGAAAGCATAAAAAGCATGATGGAACAGATGAAGGGAAGCTGCGGAACATACCTGATGGAAAATGATTTTGAGATAAAGCTTTTGTTTCCTGTTTTTGGATACGGCTCTGTCAGATTATAGGTTTTTTATAATATTTTCACATATAAATTCTTGTCATCATAGAGGGTGCCAGTTATACAAAATATATACCCAAGGATCCAACTTTTGAGAATCTGATCATGGCTGCTGCTTTTGATAAGAAAAATGTCCATACCTATGTTGATACATCAAAGGTAGTCCGTATCAAGGAAACCATTGAGGTCGTAAGCTTTTTCCTTGCATCGGAACTTGCCAGTCAGCTCTTTTTGGAAAAGCTTGAATACATAAGCAACATAGATCTTCTTACCGGGGTATTAAACAGAAACTGTATGAATGCTCAGGTTGAGGAGCTTGTTATCAGACTTGAAATGAATCCCAGACCATACAGTGTTGCAGCCTTCGATATTAATGGACTGAAGCTGATAAATGACAATATGGGACACCCACAGGGGGACAGACTTCTATCTGATGCAGCTAATGTGTTAAAGGAAATATTTACTGATGACAGAATCTACCGCGCAGGTGGAGATGAATTTGTAATCATATCCTTTGACAGTAAGGAGTTGTTCGAAAACAAAATAGCAGTGCTGCGTGAAAAAGCAAGCAATCCCGACTGGTTGTATTTTGCGGTAGGTACCTGCTATGACGAAAATAGTGGAAATCTTCGTCATACCATGCAGATAGCTGATGAAAAGATGTACCGGGATAAGAATAAGTTTTATGAAAAGTACCCTGAAAAGAAAAGATAGCTTATTCTTTCGAAGGATTTACGTGGATCATAATATGTTTTACATTGGAGTACTGCTGCTCTACATTACTGTGCACATTTTCAGCTATTTCGTGTGCTTCAACCAGTGAAAGAGCTCTGTTTACGACTATCTCAAGATCAATGTATATTCTGTTTCCAAACTGGCGTGTATGTAATAAATCAATACCTTCCACATCAGGCTGCTTGAGGATGAAATTCCTTAGATCGTCTTCAAATTCATTTCCGCAGGAGGTATCAAGCATTTTGCTCAGGGCATCCTTTGAGATGTCATAAGCAACCTTAAGGATAAAAATGCAGATTATCAGACTTGCAATCTGATCCATTATGGGAAATCCCAGTTTGGCCAGTCCGATACCTATGAAAGAACCTACTGAGGAAAGCGCATCAGAACGATGATGCCACGCATCTGCCTTAAATGCTGCTGAATCCAGCTTTTTTGCGTAATACATTGTGTACCAGAACATGGCTTCTTTTACAACAATAGAAACGACTGCTGCAATAAGAGGAAGAAAAGTGGGTATTGCAATTTCTTCATGGGAAATGAGCTTCTGTATTCCGGAATAGCCGATACCAATGCCTGTTCCGGCAAGAATAAGCCCCAGTATAAGTGAGGCTACGCATTCAAGTCTCTCATGACCATAGGGGTGTTCCTTATCTTCAGGACGCTTGGATAATATTACACCGATATATGCAATAAAAGTTGCGAATACATCGGAAAGTGAATGTACTGCATCAGAGACCATGGCACCGGATTGGCCAATGATACCTGACAATAGCTTGAATCCGGCAAGCAGAACATTACCAAGGATACCTACGGTAGACAGCTTTTTTACAATCTTACGTTCTTCCATGTTCATTCCCTCACAGACTAATAAAAAATTAGTATAAAAAAACACATCAACGAAACATACTACTGTCCCGCAGATGTGTTGCGATTGACTTCTGCTGTCGTCATTACGACCCGGCTACATACTTAAAGTATTGCCTGCTCAGTTTGTACTGTAGATGGCACATATGTGTTTGCAGTGCAAAAGAGTATGATTAATGATTACATATATTATTACATCAGTCAAGATTGTTATTACCGGATAAAATACCATGAAAAAATTATTAAATAAATATTTAATCAATCCTTTTATTTAAATGACAAGCTATAATTTAATTGGTATTTTGTGCATCTTCATAAATTGATGAGGAATGATAATGGAGAAATACTGTTTCAGTAAAAAGGTCCAGAGTGCATATGAAAGCCTGCAGCATCCGATTGCGATAATTCAGCTTATTGATGATCAGATGGTTGCTATTGTTTTGTCCAAAGGTTTCTGTGAGATGTTTGAATACAAAAATCTGGCTGAGGCATATGCTGACCTTAACAATAATATTTTTAAATCTGTAAACATTGATGAAGTACCAAAGCTTGCAGGAGAAGTATTCCGTTTTACCAATGACGAAGATGGTGGCGAGGTTATTTATCGTATAGACAAGAAGGACGGATCCGGCAGCAGGATTATTCGTGCTGCCGGAAAACACGTATATCCTGAAGAGAATGTACATCTGTTGCATGTCTGGTACACGGATGAAAGTACTGATATAAATCAGAAGATTTTTGATCTGCAGGGATCGGTTTCATCTCTTCTAAGGAATATGCCGGCAATGACCTTTTCCAAGGACGTGAACACCAGAGAATATCTGGCTTGTAATCAGGCATTTGCTGAGTATGCCCATAAAGAAACTCCGGAAGAGGTAGTGGGATTGACAGATTTTGAGATATTTGATTCAGAGACGGCAGAGCATTTTATAGAAGATGATAAAAAGGCGCTGGCTATGGATAAACCATATATCTTCTATGAAGATGTGCCTGATGCAGCAGGAAATCAGAGACAGTTTCAGACTACAAAGCTGAAGTTCATTGATGAAACCGGAAGAGAGTGTCTGCTTGGACTTTGTCAGGATGTAACTGATGCAATGCGGATAAAACGCGAATATGATGAACGGCTTGCACATGCCCATGATCAGGCCAATTTTGATGCATTGACGGGTATCAGAAATAAGTATGCATATCAGGAATTAGAGAAAAAAATGAATGACCTGATCGCTAAGAAGCAGCAACCTGAATTTGCGGTTACGATTTTTGATATTAACGATCTGAAAAAGGTCAACGACACATTGGGACATCAGGCTGGAGATGAATTTATCTGTGAAGCCTGCAAGATTATCTGCCGGGAATTCGGCCACAGCCCGGTTTTCCGCATTGGTGGCGATGAATTTGTGGCTGTCTCCGAAGGCGAGGATTATGAGCGCATTGATGAACTTATGGAGTTCATTGAGCAGAGCAATAAAAATGCAAGCCGTACAGGAGATATTGTGATTGCCTGCGGAATGGAAAAATACAAAAATGAGAAAGAAGTCTCTGAAGTATTTGCAAAGGCAGATAAGAAAATGTATGAGAACAAAAAACGCTTGAAGAGCAGAAATTAATACATTGACATTTTTCTATGTGTTTGATATTTTACATATAGAAATTATTCTATATTTGAGGTGAGAAGCATGGAACAGATTTATATTGATACTGCGAAGGTGCTTAAAGCGATTTCTGATCCAAAGCGTCTTCGGATTGTGGATATGCTGTCCTGTGGAGAGTTATGTGCCTGTAAAATTTTGGAAGAATTCAATATTACGCAGCCTACACTTTCGCACGACATGAGGGTGCTTATTGAAGCAGGAATTGTTACGGACAGACGGGAAGGCAAAAATATCTATTATAAGCTGGATAAGGATTCACTTGACCGGATGCAGCAGACACTTAGCAGGGTATTTGAGGATAAACCGGACTGCATCTGTCATAAATGCAGTAAAGAATAAAAGCCGATGGATTGATCTGTCGGCTAATCTTTTTGACAATATATAGAATAATTGCAATATTTCTATAAGAAGGTGATAGTAATGGAAAAACAGAAAAAGGAAATAAGTTCGTTTCAGGAAAATCTTACATTGTGGGTTTTCGGATGTATGGTCATTGGTGTTCTGATCGGAAGATTCCTCCCAACAATACTTTAGATCGTTTATAACACCTGAACTTGCAACAGAGTATCTTGCGGGTGCAGCGCTTGCTACTACAGTAGGGGTGTTAACTGAGGTTCCTGTTATGTTGACACTGGTAAAGATAGCAAATAATTCGAAGGAGAGGTTTTAAGTTATGCTGACACTTATTCAGAATCAGATACTTGGTATGAAATGGTTGAATGTCCTGATTAAAAATTTGCTTAGTATCATAGGCATTGATACCGGTACAAAGCTTGGAGGCAATCTGCAGTTTTTCATCTATGATGTTATAAAGATTACAGTGCTTTTGTGGGTGTTGATTTTTCTGATTTCATATGTTCAGAGTTTCTTTCCGCCGGAAAGAAGCCGTAAGATCATGGGAAGGTTTCACGGAATAGGCGCGAATATTGTAGGTGCACTTCTTGGAACCGTAACACCTTTCTGTTCATGTTCTTCGATTCCTATTTTCATGGGCTTTACCAGTGCGGGACTTCCGCTGGGGGTGACATTTTCATTCCTGATATCATCACCTATGGTGGATTGTTGAAATGACATCCCAGGGAGCACAGGTAAACGGCCTTGATTCATACAGAGGCCGCAAGATCGCTACTCTTGATTTTTCCGGAGAAGAAAAAGAAAAGACAGCTGCTCTGACCGCAGGCGTTATTGGTAAGCATGCGGTGTATTTCGAGTTTGTTTCCGAAGACGCTGATGCTGATTATGTATTTGACCGCTTCACTTTTGACTGAAAATGCTTATTTTATTATAGGTACAGCTTATGCTGGAAAATTGCAAAATATGCTAAAAATTAAATGATGATTCACTGAATAAAGTGTGATATGATATAAGCTGGTCGAATTGAGGCATTTAAATTCGACCGGCTTATTTTTGTTTCAGGTAGGTGAGGATTAGTAATGGATACATTAGAAATTTTAAGAAATCTGGCAATCATAATTGTGAGTGCAAAAGCATTCGGATTAATTGCACGAAAGCTAAAAGCACCTCAGGTTGCAGGTGAAATTGTGGCAGGTCTTTTAATTGGACCGTCACTTCTGAACCTTGTAACCGATGGCGATTTTTTGGGTGGAATGGCTGAAATCGGTGTAATTCTTCTTATGTTCAGTGCCGGATTGGAAACTAACATAGATAAGTTAAAGAAGTCGGGAGTTAAGGCAACACTGCTTGCAATTACAGGAGTAGTAGTTCCGTTGGTATTGGGAACAATAATGTATATGTGCTTCTATGGATTTTCGGCTCCCGGAACAAGTACTTTTGTAGAAGCAATGTTTATCGGAACTATACTGACAGCGACTTCCGTTAGTATTACCGTTCAGGTTTTAAAAGAGCTTGGTAAGATCAGTACGGAAGTGGGCACCACAATCATGAGTGCAGCAATTATTGATGACGTTATCGGAATTGTAGTTCTTACTGCTGTAATCGGCCTTAAGGATCCCAGTGCAAGTCTTGGACTTGTTTGTATCAAAACTGTAGCTTTCTTTGTATTATCATTTATTGCAGGAATTATCATTTTCAAAGTTATGCAGAGATTTGACCGCAGATGGCCTCATACCAGAAGAATTCCAATCATCGGAATGGCGCTGGCATTCATAATGGCTTATGTGGCAGAAAAATATTTTGGAGTAGCTGATATTACAGGAGCGTATGTTGCCGGTATCATTCTGAGCTCACTTGATGATTCCGAATACATTGACAGGAAAATGGATATCAGTTCATACATGATTTTTGGACCTGTTTTCTTTGCAAGTGTAGGTCTGCAGACAAATCTTAGAACTGTTGATGTTTCAATTCTTGCATTCTCTGTAGCATTTGTACTTGTTGGTCTTCTTGGAAAAGTTTTGGGATGCGGTCTGGTTGCAAGATTTATGAAATTTAACGGTTCTGACGCATTGAAAATTGGTATCGGAATGATGACCAGAGGAGAGGTTGCCCTTATCGTTGCTCAGAGAGGACTTAAATCAGGAATTATCGATAGTAAGTATTTTACGTCTGTTATCCTTTTGATTGTAATCAGTTCTATCCTGACCCCGATTTTATTAAAGGGAATATACGTGTCTGATGAAAAAAAGGCCAGAAGCTGATCAATAAATATATAACATAGATTAAAGAAAGCGATGTGCGAAGAGCATGTCGCTTTTTTGTTCCATAAGGTGTAGTTGTCAGAGCGTAATTGACTCTGACATCTGCACTTATTTTTTTATTGCTTGTAATAGGAAAAAAAAAAAATATTCAAAAATCATAAGCATTTCCTATAAGAGGTTATAAGAAGTTGGTATTATACGTGCCTACTATGATTGTGCAAGAATAATAGCATGTTTGAAGGGATTTTAATAAAAAAGGATATAGAGCGTAAACTTCATAATCTGGCACTTGGGAAATATCCTTTTGAGTGTTGTGCAATCCTTCTTGGAAGGCAGGGAGAGGACAGGATAGATGAAATCCTTCCTGTGAATAATGCATCGGAGACAACCAAGAGAAAGGTGCAATTTGAGATTGATCCGCTCGAAGTTTACAAGGCAGAAGGTGAGGCAGAGAAAAAGGGATTGGAAATACTTGGCTTTTTCCATTCACATCCGGATCATAGAGCTTCTTTGTCAGGGATGGACGAAGAGTATATGATTCCGGGAATGATCTATATCATAGCTTCCGTAGATTCAGAGTCGGTCCCGGAAACCAGAGGATATACCAAAAACTATACTGACGGATCTGCAGAAGAAATAATAATCAGAAGGGAATAAAAGATATGAAGGTATATATTTCAGCTACATTAAGAAGCTTTTTTGGAAGAAATGCTGAGCTCTCAGTAGCGGCAAGTGATATTAAGGGCATCTTGGATAAGATCACAACTGAGTATCCGGACTCCCACAAAATTGTGTTTGATGAAAACGGTGAGCTCAGGAGCTTTATAAAAATATTTGTAGCAGGGGAAGACAAAACAGATAAAAGCAATTGGAGTGAAGCGCTCGGTGAAAACGAGGAGGTGCTTTTGCTACCTGCGATTGCTGGAGGAGTGAGCAGGGAGAGCATTATTCCGGATGAAAGAAGAAAAGCGGTATCATTTGATGATGCTGAAGTAGAGAGATTTGAAAATCATCTTTTGCTCAGGGAAATTGGTGTTAAGGGTCAGAAGAGAATCAAAGCTGCAAGAGTGCTGGTTGCCGGAGCCGGTGCCCTTGGATCACCGGTTATTCAGTATCTTGCTGCTGCAGGTGTTGGAACAATAAAGGTTGTTGATTTTGATGATGTTGAGATTTCAAACATCCAGAATCAGGTTATTCATACAAGCAGGGATGTAAAGAGACCCAAGGTTGCTTCCGCAAAAGATACTGTAAGAAATATCAACAGAAGTATAGTTTTTGAAGCTGAAAATACAAAGCTTGATGCACAAAACATTCTCGAAATCATTGATGGTTATGATCTTGTAATAGATTGTACGGATAACTATGTTGCAAGATACATAATAAGTGATGCATGTGTTGTGTGCGGTATACCACTTGTGTTTGGCGCTATTTATCAATATGAAGGCAGGGTTGGAGTATTTAATTATAACGGCGGACCGTGCCTTAGATGTGCTTTTCCGTCACCGCCTCCGGCCGGTCTTGTGCCTACCTGCGCTGAGGGAGGAGCAATCAGTCCGTTACCGGGCATTATAGGCAGCATACAGGCAAACGAGGCATTAAAGCTGATCATTGGAATAGGTGAAATCCTTGATGGGAAATTGCTGGTTATTGACAGCCTTAATCTTCGTTCACATCTGGTTAATGTTCATAAAGATGCAAACTGCGCTGTTTGTGCGTCAAACGAGAACGAAATCCAGATTGAAGAAATTGATTACGAAGAATTCTGTGGAGTAAAAGAAACAGAGGATGAAATACCGATTGAAGGCTTCACACCGGAAGAACTTGCTAAAAGAATCGACAGTGATGATCCGGTTACAATCGTGGATGTCAGAGAGCCGCATGAAAGAGCGATTTTGAGATTCCCTAACGTTATTGTAATACCGATAGGACAGCTTGCCAGAAGAAAGAATGAATTGAATCCGGAGATAGATACAGTGTTTATCTGCAAGGAAGGAAAGAGAAGTATTCTGGCTATAAATACTCTCAGAGAAGCCGGATATTCCGGCCCTATGTACAATCTGAAGGGCGGAACCGATGCAATGAAGAACATAATATTCTCAAATGAGGGCGGCTGGTTGTAAGGTTGTAAGCCATTTGGCTTCAAATATACATGTATAGATTGGAGGAACAATATGTCAAAAGAATCAACAGAAAAAAAGGAAGGTATCAACGCATTAGGCGCGGCAGCAGCCTATAACCTTGCCAATGTCACAAAGACAAAACCGCAGTATGGGGCATTAACACCCAAGTGGCTTACCAAGTTTCTTGAATTCAAGGGACTTGAGACCGGTATTTTCAGAGTAAACAAGGTAGTTGAGGGTGAGACACCTCTTGATGTACTTTGCTCTCAGACTAAGAAGTCAGACATCATTCCCGATGGCTATGTTGAATATGAGACACAGCCCCGTGAGTACAGACTGAATTCTATCTCAACCATCGTAAATGTAAATACCGCAATTGAGGATGTATACAGCGCACCCTACGATCAGGTTCAGGAACAGCTCAGTCTTGCAATCGAATCTCTTCGTGAGCGTCAGGAGAGCCAGCTGATCAATAATGATGATTATGGTCTTCTTAAGAACATTGCAGACTCACAGAGAATTCAGACAAGAAACGGTGCTCCTACACCGGATGATCTTGATGAACTCATTTCAAAGGTTTGGAAAGAGCCATCCTTCTTCCTTGCTCATCCCAGAGCAATTGCTGCATTTGAGAGAGAATGCACAAAGAGAGGAGTACCACCGGTAACTGTAAATATTGCAGGCGGAACATTCCTTTCATGGAGAGGAATTCCAATCATTCCTACAGATAAGCTGCTTGTTGACGGACTTAAGAATCCCAAGTCACAGAACGGTATTACCAATATTCTGCTGATCCGCACAGGAGAGGCTAAGCGTGGCGTTATCGGATTGTTCCAGGCAGGACTCAAAAATGAGCATTCAAGAGGACTTTCTGTCAGATTCAGAGGAATTGATGACAAGGGTGTTGCTTCATATCTCTTATCTCTATATTGCTCCGCGGCAATTCTTGCAGATGATGCGATAGCTGTTTTGGAAGATGTAGAGGTAGGTGAGTATTATGACTATGATTGATCAGTTTGCGGATATTCCGACTGCTCTTGAGTTAAGTGAAATGGCAAACAGGCTGTTTCCTGATCTGGTAGAGAGTGCTCTGACTACAGAGGATCCGCGCAGCAGCTCATATGCTGTACCTGAAGTGAATCCTTCCGAGAGTACTCAGAGTGTTCCGGATGCCGGAAATATCTCCTCAAACACCGTCTATAATCCGGGTGGAATTGAAATACCGGGATATGAAGGCTTTGACTGGGAGCATCCGTTTGCACAGGAACCGACAACATCATATGCTCCGGTTGTGCTTTCTCAGGAACAGGCTAAAAATGAAAGCCGACAGATTGATGCGCCGACGTCATTGGGTGGTGACCGTGTTGAAAAGACCGATTATCAGAAGGAACCATTTTCTTCAAGAGATGAGTCCGTAAGGATTGGAAGTAAAACACTTGCTCAGATTCGCAGTGATTTTCCTATTCTCCGCGAAGAAATAAACGGAAATCCTCTGGTATGGCTTGATAACGGTGCTACTACACAAAGACCACAGGCTGTTATCGACAGGCTTAAATATTACTATGAACATGAGAATTCCAATGTTCACAGAGGAGCACATACTCTTGCTGCAAAATCTACAGATGCCTATGAAGGTGCAAGAGATATAGTCAGAGATTTTATCGGTGCATCAGCTTCTGAGGAAATTGTTTTTGTAAGAGGCACTACCGAAGGAATCAACCTGGTTGCAAATGCTTATGTTAAACCTTTGCTCAGCCCCGGCGACGAGATTATTGTGTCGATCCTTGAGCATCATGCCAACATCGTTCCATGGCAATTGGTGGCGCAGGAAACCGGTGCTGTTATAAAGGTAATTCCCTGTGATGAATCCGGTCAGCTTATTCTTTCGGAATATGAAAAACTCTTTTCAAAGAGGACAAAATTCGTGTCGGTAACTCATGTTTCTAACGTGCTGGGAACAGTAACTCCGGTAGAAGAACTGATTGCAATTGCTCACAGACACGGAGTGAGAATTCTGGTTGACGGAGCACAGTCAGTTGCACATATTCCAATCAATGTTTCAGCTTTGGATGCGGATTTCCTGGTATTCTCCGGACATAAGATATTTGCACCTACAGGAATCGGAGCAGTATATGGAAAGAAAGAGCTGCTTGAACAGGCTCGCCCTTACCACGGCGGTGGCAATATGATCGCAGATGTTACTTTCGAACGCACCATATATAATCCGATACCAAATAAGTTTGAAGCAGGTACCGGAAGTATAGCGGATGCAGTTGGCCTTGGTGCCGCTCTTAATTACCTGTCAGAGATAGGTATGCCTTGTGTATACAGATGGGAACACGAGCTTCTTCAATATGCTTTGAAAGAGCTGAGTACCGTAAAGGGAATCCATCTTATAGGAACGGCATTGAATAAAGCTTCTGCACTTGCGTTTAAGCTGGATGGATATTCAGATGAAGAGGTAGGAAAAAGGCTTGATTCATATGGAATAGCGGTTCGTACCGGTCACCATTGTGCACAGCCTGTTTTACGCCGTTTTGGATATGAGAGCTGCGTAAGACCAACATTGGCACTTTATAATTCGTTTGATGATATTGATGCACTTGTAAAGGTTTTAAGAACCTTCGCATAAAATAAAAAGTCTGCCGGGATATCTTCCTCGGCAGATTTTTAGAAAAGAGTGAGCTATGGAAAAGATTGTAAAGGAAGAAGAGATAAATCAGATTGTACATAGAATAATTGAAGATTTTAATGGGGAAAAACACATAGATTCAGTCGATCTTTTTACCAAACCCGATAAGGCGGAGGTGATTGAACTTGTAAATAACCTGATAAGAGTTGTATATCCGGGCTACTTCAGGGACAGATCACATAAGATCTATAATCCGGAAAACTCTTTTGCAGTTAATATAGAGGATGCTTTTTATCACCTTAATAAGCAGGTTACTCTGGCTTTGGATTTCTGTTCAAGAAGAGGAACCATGACTGAAGAGGAAAGAGAAAAAGAAAGCTACAGGGTTTGCAAAATCTTTTTTGAGAGGATTCCTGTGATCCGTGAATATATTGAAACAGACCTTCTTGCGGCGTTTGATGGTGATCCTGCAGCAGACTGTTTTGATGAGGTTATTCTGGCTTATCCGGGACTTCGTGCAGTGACTGTTTATCGTATAGCTCATGAATTGTATAAGCTTATGATTCCGGTTTTACCAAGACTTATGACCGAATATGCTCACTCGGAGACCGGAATTGATATACATCCCGGAGCTGAGATTGATAAATATTTCTTTATCGATCATGGAACCGGAATTGTTATTGGTGAAACAGCTGTAATAGGAAAAAATGTAAAGATATATCAGGGTGTTACAATAGGCGCTTTATCCACCCGTGGAGGACAAAAGCTTTCCGGTAAAAAAAGACATCCTACTATCTGCGATAACGTTACTATTTACGCCAATGCCTCCATTCTCGGTGGAGATACTGTGATCGGTGAAAATACGATCATTGGTGGCAGTGCATTTATTACCAGATCAATTGAAGCAGATACAAGGGTAAGCATTAAAAATCTGGAAATGGATTATACAACAAACGGAAGCGACCATCGTACCAGGGAAGTAAGTCAGGGTGATGAGTGGTATTACATCATCTGATCTAAATATTGGAAAAGCAGTGAGATGAGAGAAGCCGGGAGACCGGTATGAAAGGAATAAGTTGTACTATGAGTGCTGAAGATGGCTTTAAACATATTTCTGCTGAAGAATTCAGAGATATAGATTTTAATACAGTAACTCTGCTGGATCTTCGTGAACCTGACGAAGTGCTGGTAAATGGAATAGAAGGCGCATTAAATATGCCATTTTCAGGCGGCTTTGATAAGCTGTATTCTCTGCCTAAAGATAAACCTGTAATAGTCTATTGCAAGATTGGAGACTGGAGTGAGCAGGTGGCTGAGATACTTTCAGACAGAGGTTATGATGTTACAAATCTGGATGGTGGATATGATGCATACAAGAAGGTCCTCTCTAATCCGGTTGTGATTAATGCAAAAGGATTAAAGTGTCCCGGACCGATTGTGAAGGTGGCTGATTATCTCAGAAATAAGCCCGAGGGTACCAGGATTTCTGTTGAAGCGGATGAAGATGCTTTTGCATCAGACATTAAGGTATGGTGCGAAAGAACCGGGAATAAGCTTGATGAGCTGACAATCGATGAGGGAATTATTAAGGCTCAGATAACAAAGGCAGAGAAAAAAGAAACAAAATTAGTGACAGAGCAGAATGATAAAACTTTTGTTGTGTTTTCCGGTGATCTGGATAAAACAATTGCCGCATTTATTATGGCTAATGGTGCTGCAGCTATGGGAAGAAAGGTCACCATGTTCTTTACGTTCTGGGGATTGAATATTCTGAGAAAACCCAAAAAGGTAAATGTGGCAAAGAGTATTGTTGAGAAGATGTTTGGTTTTATGATGCCCTGTGGAACCACAAAGCTTGGACTTTCCCGTATGAACATGGGTGGTGCAGGTGCAAAGATGATCCGGGCAATCATGAAGCAAAAGGGAATCAGTTCTCTTGAAGAGCTGGTAGAAAGCGCAAAGAATCATGGTGTCAGATTGGTGGCTTGTCAGATGTCTATGGATATTATGGGAATACATCAGGAAGAGCTGATCGATGGAATTGAACTGGGAGGCGTTGCGACTTTTCTTGGCAGCGGAGAACAATCAGATATGAGTTTGTTTATTTAACGATATTATAATTACAATCATGGATAATTGATGATAATATTTGTGGGGATATATTGTTGAACCTATGATGTCAGCGTTGACATGGTTCAGCCCTGGGGGTCTGACGGAATATATGTGCCGAATTGGAAATAAGCTGAACCAAAATGCAAAAAGATGAACTACCAGGTGAAAATATTACTACCGCGGTTATCTGCTATATGTGGATGATCGCGGTTTTTATAAATAGCAAAAACGGAAATACTATGTTAGCGATAGAAGACTAAGATTGGTGTGTAGCTACGAAATATCAAAGAAAGGAGGGTACTGCATATGGTCAGGGAGATGATCCAGAAAACGTTGGATTATGTTGATAGCAACGTGAAGCAAGATATTACTGCGGACGAATTGGCAGAAATAGCAGGTTATTCGCACTTCCATTTTTACAGACTGTTTCAATCAGCGGTTGGAATACCGGTTATGCAATATGTTTTATCGGGGAAATAGTAGGGCAGCTGGATATTGCACTTGCTAAGATAGACACGATTACGGATGAAGCGGACTTAGGTGAAAATGTCAGTGAGTGGGCGGTCCCTGCGCTCAAGGGAATAATCAGCGTAGAACAGGAATTCATGGATGATTTTGCAGAGCAGTCTAATGATCTTTATAAGGATTTACCTCGTCAGATAATTCATAGGGATCCTAATCCAGGCAACATTAGTAGTAATATGGATAAACTGAGCATATACTAAATAGTGTACACACATTGTCAGTTTTGAAGCGAATGAAATGATGTAAACGAAGAACATACCTTGGATAAGGGGTTATAAATTATGATTACTATTACAAGGCAGCAGGCAAGACAGTTTATCCTTGCAAAGCAAGGCCTGATTGGCTCATATCGTTTTTCTGGAAAAAGGTAAAGGTGTCACATGAAAATGTGGTGGAATTGTCGAGGCTGTGGAGAGAAGAAATTAGGATAATTGCTAAGGCTGTAGAAAATGATAAGCTGGAAAAACTGACACTTCAGGATATCAGAAACGAGATCAAATGGAATTACCTGAGAATACAGAATTCACTACCGAAGGCTAAACGGGAGGTGGAAAAACGGGTGCCTAAGGCGGGAACTATCAGGCAGATGCCCGCTTACGATCCGGATTCTGAAGTAAACAGCTTATGCATGACCATAGGATCTTGGGTATCATCGATAGAGAGAGTTAATAAAACTGCTGATTTTACGAAGATTACGACCAAAGCGAGGATACGGTTATCAAAGGAATTGGCGTCATTGGATTTGACAATAAAGGATATCCAGAGCTCTTTGGAAGAAAGGACAGGCTAATATGAGTGAAGAATATAATGAATTTGTACCAAATGTGCATTTTGAGCTTATCCCGATAAAGGATCTCGTGTCGAACCAGGATTATCAGCGTAACCTCTCGATGCAGCATGTAAGAAGAGCGGCCGCCAATTTTGATATAAACCAGGTAAATCCTATAAAAGTCAGCAGAAGAGATGGTATTAACTATGTCTTCAACGGACAGCATACTGCAGAAATAATTGCCATGGTATCTGAGAGCAGAGAGACACCGGTATGGTGCATGATCTATGATGATCTGGAATACAACGAAGAAGCTGATATCTTTGCTAATCAGATGAAAAATGTCAAAGCTCTGTCGCCATACGAAATATTCAATGCAAATTGCGAGGCGGGTAATGACAAGGAGCTTCTGATCAAGGGGCTTGTGGAGTCCTATGAGCTTAAAATCCTTCCATCAGCTGGAGTTGGAGGCATATGTGCAGTCGGTGCTCTTGAAAATATCTATGATAATACGGCTACGATGTACTGGACCGAGTGCTGAGACTCATCATAATGACCTGGGAAGGCGAGCAGAAGTCCTTCTCAGCAAATATGATGAACGGAGTGGCAAGGCTATTGAACAGTTTTGGGGATGAACTCAAGGAGACCACCTTCAAGGAAAAGCTTGGAGTTGTATCTGTCAAGGATATCACCAAGAATGCGAAGGAGCGGCGGCCAGGATCCCTTGGATTTGCGGAGGCAATGCTGGTGGTATATAACAAACGAATGAAACCGGGGCTGCAATGGAGTAAGTTGTATTCGGTGAAAGCCAGCGGTGGTGGTAAGAAAAAAGAGAATAAGGAATATGATGAGGATGCTGAGGTGGAGCAAGATGCATCATAAATAAAATTAGGGAATGAAAAAATTGTGATTTAATAGCGACACGTAAAGAATTGGATTATTTGAGAATAAAATCAGGGGCTGTATATGCCTCTGATTTTTTTAGCACTATAACAAAGGTAAAGGGTTATTATCTAGAAATAATCTATTTGTAGTATACTTAAAATAGTTGTTTTGTTTATGTTGATGGCTGGAACTAGTGGAAGACTTTATTTACGGTGAAGATAATGGGCTAGGCATGGAAGGTGATGAAAAAGACACTTTCCTGAAACTTGCAAAAGCAAAGGAAGGAATCTCAAGAGAGGTCCTGGTTCCAAGTACAATGAACCTTCATGCTATGCACTATATGATACAGCGCTTGTTCGGGTGGCAGAACAGCCATCTCCACAATTTTTCAATACCGCCGGAGGAATTCAAGGCGCTTACAAGGGGAACAGTCGGAGGCTGGGAAAATCTCTGCGGAAGCTTGCTGCATTTCCCTAATGATGATTCAAACGATTTTTACTGGGATGATGACTATGAATCCGGTGAGAGCGTAAAGAGCTGGTTTAAGAGAAAATACATAGGCCCATACAGACAAAAGGCTGTGTGTGACACATATTTTGATGCGCAGAGACAGATTAAGGATTTTTCAGATCATTTCACCAAGATAACAGCAGACATGACACTTGATGAGATGGAACATCAGATCATAATGGAGGAAAATCTGAACTTCCTGACAGAGCGACTGACTCTTGGGGAACTGCTTACAACAAATGCTCCCAAGGAAGGGAAAAACAGGGAGAAGGCTTATAAAAAGTGGCTCGAAAGGCTTTCTGAAAAGAAACAGGAAATTGAACAGATGATAAATGCTGAGAGTGCCAAAGGCTTAAAAGATCTGAATGATGCGGCAGACAGTCTGAAGTTGTGGAGGCGTAACAAAACGGCAGTTAATAGACGCATTTACTATGGACACGCAGAAGATTTGAAAAAGGAGACAGGGCGTTGTGCAGATGAGTGGTTGGAATCAGCGGATTTCTTAATACCTGTGTTCGAGCGAGCATGCAGCAAGCTTTTCGATGAATATAATCCAAAGCTCACACCGCTTTTTGAAACATTATATTATCTGTACGATTATGGTGATGACTGGTGTGTGAAGATTACCGTACTTGATCAGTATGACCGTAAGACTAACGCCGATCTGTCCACCTGCGGAGCATTCGTTGTGGATATCATGAAGGATAGCGATGGACTTAGAAAATACAGATATTTCCAGGATGGCAGGGAAGTTGACGAGGAATTACGCAGCGAACTGGCATATATAGATGTGAAACAGTGTCCTAAATGCGTTGCTGCAGACGGGCTGAATTTAGTTGATGATGTAGGTGGAATAGGTGGTTTTTATGACATGCTCGAGACACTTGCAGGTGATGATCCAGAAGAAAAGGAGAGCATGAGAACCTGGGCAAGGAGCCTTGGTTGGACAGGCAGGATGAGCAAGCCTGAGAATATGCTGTAATACTGAAATTAGTAAAGCCGTGGTATTTGTATTGGTTTACAAGTACCGCGGCATTGTTTTTGGAGTTGCCCGGAACTGCGCTGTCCCGGGCAG
>CAMVLM010000043.1 GCA_947168335.1 uncultured Butyrivibrio sp.
CAGTTTGGTAGAGCGCTGCGTTCGGGACGCAGAGGTCGCAGGTTCAAATCCTGTCACTTCGACTAAAAATGAGGTTCCGTTAGGGACCTCATTTTTTTGTCGAAATAAAAAGATCTGTATCCGCGACCTGTAGCGGCCCGAACGCTCGTGAGGGACGAAGAGCTGCACGACGTCCAGGGGATGTGCGTTTAGCGAGGACCGGAACGGAGTGTAGACGCGGAGCACAGACCGCAGGTTCAAATAGATGCTGTTTATCATAGCTCTTGGATATGGTCAGAAATTTCTTTCCTTATATATTCATTATAGTCAAGTCTGTCCAATAAGGAAAAAACGATATCCTTCATATGATTAAGTCCTGAATCTCCATTTTGCGATAACAGCTTAGCCATGAACATTGACATGGTAAACAGATCCTGATCCGTTGCCATATCCTGTAGTTCCTCATATAGCGCTTTTGCCTTTTCAAGATTGTATGCATGACCTACTGCCTGGAAATACTGCATCCAGACCTTCAATGATTCTGTCTTATTCTTCATTAGATCCTTTACAGACTCATCTTTCTCGACGACAGCTATTACCTCTTCATAATTGTTCAGAATCATAAGTACTTCCAGAAAAATATAAAGATTTTCTACATCCGGCTTTTCAGAAAATACTTTTCTGCTTTCCTGTTTTACATTTTCATATTCGCCATTCATTAACCGTAATAAGTATGTCTGCATGATCAGGGGAGTTCTATCTGAAGCAGGCGTACACTGTAACGCTTTATCTGTGGCTTCCAACGCCTCGTTTATGGAATCTCTCGCTTTTTGAAGATATAGATGACTCTTAAGTGCGTAAAACTCAGCTTTTTGACCAGATTCAACACCGGGATCTTCCAGCAGGATGTCAATCATGGATCTGGCAGTTTCAAATGAATGATCATCTTTCAGCACAGAATACTTTAAGATCGTATCCTTTACTCGCTGTGCATCTGTCATATCAAAAAGAAAATCCAAAGAGACTTCAAACAAATTGGCTATTTTAGGAATAAGCACAATATCAGGGGTTCCATTTCCTGATTCCCATTTTGATACAGTCTGTGGGGTGACAAAAAGAAGTTGTGCAAGTTCAGTTTGAGTGATATTTTTACTTTTTCTAAGACTGCTTATTTTTCTACCAATGCCTTGACTCATGATAAATTACCTCTCAATCTAAATAATCCATCTGATAATACATGGAATAAATACTACGAATCTATTTAGGAACCTGTTCCTAGCAATTGATTGTGGTTCTGGCAATCCAGGCTTTTTCATGTGTTGGGCTTGCAAACTCTACCTTCGAAGTAATGTACTTTATTAAAACCGTCTGACAGATATCCTCTGCGTCAAAGCTGCTCTTAAGGTAATGAGTACTTATTCGCAAAATCATATCGGCATAAGTTTCAATAAGCCGTCTTGCTTCTCTATCCTCCATGTATTTACTCGCTTTCTACCACTCCTATCGATATCAACAGTACTCTCAGGTAATGACTGTAGTGGCGATACGGGATATTTTGTTAGCTCAAAAAGCTTCATATTCTAAAAAATGTAATAGTTTTCGCATGTTTCCATGGCCCAAATATCCTGGATTTTCCTGATTGGATTTCGTGTAGAAAAAATGTAATACATATCAAGAAGATTTCTATTACAAAATTTCATTTAGAGAGGGAATTTAATAAAAGCAAGAAAAAAGGGCTATCAAAGCCCTAAAACTATTACATATTTTCAAAAACAGTGAACATTTTGCAAGTTACTTGACTTCTTTCAGGTCAGAGTGCCCCATGAAATGCAAACCACAAATCTTACACTCCTGAGAATCTGAGAGGCAGTTCCAGTCCGTGATCTGTCAAAAGCTTTTCATCATGCATGATCTCGGAAGTTGGTCCGTCGAAAATGATTCTTCCGTCATCGAGCAGAATTGTTCTTTCGCAGGTATCCATAATGAAATCCAGATCGTGGGAGGTTATTAGCTTCAGAGAAGAAATCTCCCGCAAAATCTTAATCAGATTCTTCCTGTTTCTGGGGTCCAGCGCAATAGAAGGCTCGTCCATAATTATGATGTCCGGCTCCATGGAAAGAATTGTTGCAATGGCGGAGAGCTTTTTCTCGCCGCCGGAAAGCTTGTACGTCTGGAACTTTCTAAGGTGTTCAATGTGGACTTTGGCGAGAGCTTCGCTGACTCTTCTTTCCACTTCTTCCTTTGACAGTCCGTAATTCTGGGGGCCGAAGGCAACGTCATCCTCAACTGTTGATAAAAACAGCTGACTTTCAGAATCCTGGAAAACGTAACCGATATGTTCCCTGACGTGGCTTAAGTTTTTCTTATCAACTGTATGTCCTGCAACTTCAAGGACACCGTTATAGTCAGGATACAATCCGACAAGAAGCTTCATAAGGGTTGATTTCCCTATGCCGTTAGAACCTATGATGCCGATACTTTCGCCATCATGAGCCACAAGGTTTATGTCTGTCAGAACCTCTTGTCCCTTTTCATAGGAAAAACTTAAATGTTCAATTTTCAATAGCTCACCATGTACACCGGTATGCATTTCTATCTCCTAATAAAATAATTGCTTACATAAAACGACGGCCAAATGCGATTGCGGCAAACAGCAACAGCCAGAAAGCAACATAGATGATATCTGTTTTTCTGACGCCTTTTTTGTGGACAAAAAAATCACCTTTGAAGCCGCGAAGAAGCATGCTTTCATAAACAATATTTGCACGGTCCATGCTCCGAAGAAGCCACTGTCCAACAAGTGTTCCCCAGGCTTTATAATTTATGCCGTTCTGTCTGGGTGCGCGGAGTCTGTATGCGGTAGATATTCTGTCTGCTTCGTTGCCCATTACTCCGAAATATCTGTAGATCAGCATGATTACTATCACAATAACCTTGGGAATGTGAATGGTCCTCAGGGCATAGCAGATGTCGTCGATGGAGGTGGTGGCAATCAGAATATAAGCGGAAAGCACCGAGAAAAATCCTTTAAGCATAAGAGTTAACATAGATAGCATGCCGCCTGTTACGGATAAATTTCCGATTCTAAGAACTACATCCCTGTCAAAAAAAGGATTCAGAATTCCCACAAACAGAATAAGCGGAAGTATCAGTCTCATCCGGTAAATCCCTTCTCTAAAAGAGAGCTCACCGACGATAAAGCCGAATATGGGATAGACAGCCATCATGATAATGGGGACAAGTTCATATTTGCCAAAAGAGACCACTGTCAGAATATATACAACGCCAAGCAGCAGCTTTCCCATCGGATGAAGGTCATTCATCCAGTGAGAACGCTGCTGCAGATTTTGAATCTTATTTAGTTCATTTAAATTTCTTTCAATCGAATTCATGTATTACATTGTAACAGATTTTTAAGCTTTCTTCTTAAAAAATCTAAATGCATAGCAGGCACCAACAGCCACTGCTACAACTACAAGAGAACCAACAATTCCGGAGAAGCTTGTTCCGGCTACAGACTCGCTGTTTTTGAATGCATAATCAGGAAGAAGAGCGGTTGTATCCTGAATATTAGCAGCTGTCTCATAAGCGCTGCCTTCTGCTTCAAGTTCGCTTGTTCCTGCAACCTTCTCCATGGACCACTCAAGACCGTCCGGGAAAGCTGATGCAGCGAGAGAAATACCGCCGCCGCAGATAAGAGCTGCAACTGCAAGAGCTATGATAGTCTTTTTATATGAAAGCTTTCCTTCATTTACCTTCTCAAGAGAATCACTGCCGATACCCCAGAGAAGTTCAGGTCTTGCTTCATGAACAAAAACAAGAACTGCTGCGGTGATAAGGCCTTCCACAAGACCGATAGCAAGGTGAATGGGCTGCATTGTAGCAACAAATACTGAGAAAGGAAGCTCTGTCACTCCTGAAAGAAGAGTTTCTAGTGTAACAGAAAAAGCTCCAAGCTGCAGTGTTAAAATACATCCGATTACAGAAGCTGCTATGATTTTGCCTCTGCTTGCACCTTTTTTCATAATGGGCTTCCATATCAGAAGCGAGCCTATAAAGCACCCGTAAAACGCCATATTCCAGATATTACAGCCAAGGGCCAAAAGACCTCCGTCGGCAAATAACAGGCACTGAACCAGCAGCACACCGATCATGGTAAGAAATCCTGCAAAGGGACCGAGCATTGCTGAAAGCATCATGCCTCCGCAAAGGTGTCCTGAAGAACCTGTACCCGGAATTGTGAAGTTCAGCATCTGGGTTGCAAAAACAAAAGCACCCATGACACCCATAACCGGGATTTTCTTTGGATCATTTTCCTCTCTTACTTTTTTTACGGAAACTGCTGCAGCTCCCGTTGATAAAACATACATTGTACCTGCAACTGCAGGTGTAACCAAGGCATCCGCCATGTGCATAATCAAAACCCTCCCAGAATAAAATTTCAAGTAACTACTAAAAAGTATAGATATGCAAAAACATAGGTACAAGCCCCCCGGGGGGTTAATATTTTCTGACACTATCCCAAAACATGAGGTATAATCGAATGACAATAAACAGAAAGGATATTACCCATGAGATTAGTAGCAGCAGAAATAGACAGTGTAGGTAATGATCTGGACTATGGCATTATGTCAGAGCTTGGTGAAGTTACATTTTATAAGGATAAGATTACTGTGGATAACGCAAAGGATAGACTTCAGGGAGTTGAGGTTCTTTGCATCAATAAATCAAAAATAACGGAGGAGCTTTTGGATGATGCTCCTGATTTAAAGCTTATCTGTGAGTTTGCAACAGGCTTTGACAATGTAGATATTAAGGCCTGCAGTGACAGAGGAATTAAGGTGGCAAATGTTGCCGGTTATTCAACCATGTCGGTTGCCCAGCATACTTTTGCGCTTCTGTTTTATCTTATGGAGAGCCTTAAGGACTATGATGAGTTTGTAAAGAGCGGAGAATATGCGTCTCAGGAGCATTTCTGCATGCTTGACATTCCATTCCATGAAATTGATGGCATGACCTGGGGAATCATTGGAATGGGAAATATCGGAAGAAAAGTAGCCCAGATAGCTACAGCTTTCGGAGCAAAAGTTATTTTCTATTCAGCTTCGGGAAGGACTTCACACAACGAGCTTGATAAAGAATATGAGATGGTTTCATTTGATGAGCTTCTTGAAAAAAGTGACGTACTTTCACTTCACTGCCCGTTGTCAGATAAAACAAGAAATATCATAAACGCAGCTGCATTCAAAAAAATGAAAAAGACAGCTTACCTTATTAATGTAGCAAGAGGACCTGTTATAAATGAAAATGATCTTTACGAGGCACTTATAAATAATGAAATAGCAGGTGCCGGACTCGACGTTCTGTCTGTTGAGCCCATGGTAAAAGACAGTCCGCTTCTTAAGCTTCAGGACAGCAAAAAGCTCTTCATTACACCTCACATGGCCTGGGCAAGCGTGGAAGCAAGAAAGCGCTGCGTAAGCGAAGTATGCCTGAATATTAAGGTTTTTCAGAAGGGTGATTACAGAAATATCGTAAATTTAGAAATTAATAGCAATAATTGAGCATTGAGTATATAATGTATTAGGTATGAAAAGATTTTTTTCGAAAGGAAATGGAAAGCAATGACTTTAGAAGAAGCAAAAAAGAAATTAGAAACCTTTGGACAGACACACGTCCTTAAATACTATGATGAGCTCAGCGCTGATGAGCAGCAGGCTCTTCTCACTCAGATCGATGAGACAGATTTTGCTGTGCTTAAGAACGCGCAGAACCTGGGCAAGGGTTCAGAGAGAGGTAAATTCGAGCCTCTTGCAGCTATGCAGCTTTCAGAGATCGAAGCAAATAAGGATGAATTCACAAGAATCGGTACAGAGGCTATCAAGCAGGGCAAGGTAGCAGCATGTCTTCTTGCCGGCGGTATGGGTACAAGACTTGGTTCTGATGATCCCAAGGGTATGTACAACATCGGCCTTACAAAGGAAGTATTCATTTTCCAGAGAATTATCGAGAACCTTCTTGATGTTGTTAAAGCAACTGATTCATGGATCCACCTCTTCATCATGACAAGTGAGAAGAACCACGACAAGACTGTAAAGTTCCTTACAGAGAAGAATTTCTTTGGTTATAAGGCTGACAGAGTCACATTCTTCAAGCAGGACATGGCTCCCGCTTCAGATTATGAAGGTAAGGTTTACATGGAAGGCAAGGGCCGTATTTCCACATCACCTAACGGAAATGCAGGATGGTTTTCTTCTATGATAAAGGCCGGCCTTGACAAGACTCTTCACGAAGAAGGCATCGAATGGGTTAACATTTTCGCTGTAGATAACGTACTTCAGAGAATCTGCGATCCCTGTTTCGTAGGTGCTACCATCGAGAAGAAGGCAGAAGTTGGCGCTAAGGTTGTTAAGAAGAATGCTCCTGATGAAGGTGTAGGTGTTATGTGTCTTGAGGATGGCAGACCTTCAATCGTTGAGTATTATGAACTTACACAGGAAATGATGGATGCCAAGGATGCAGCAGGAGAGCCTGCTTACAACTATGGTGTTATCCTCAACTATCTCTTCAATGTGCCTGCACTTGAGCGCATTGCAAAGAATGAACTTCCGCTTCACGTAGTTGAGAAGAAGATTCCTTACATGAATGAGAACTGCGAGCTTGTTAAGCCTGAGACGCCCAACGGATGCAAGTTCGAGCAGCTGGTTCTTGATATGATCCATGAGCTTGACAGCTGTGTTCCTTATGAGGTTGTACGTGAGCATGAGTTTGCTCCTATTAAAAATAAAACCGGAAAAGATTCTGTAGAGTCAGCAAGAGAACTCTGCAAGAAGAATGGCATTGAACTGTAAACGGAGGAGAAAAAATGGCTATTTTAGTTACAGGCGGCGCAGGATACATAGGAAGCCATACAGTTGTAGAATTACAGAATGCTGGTTATGACGTTGTTGTTATGGATAACCTTGCTAACGCCAGTGAGAAAGTACTTGGAAGAGTAGAAGCAATCACAGGTAAAAAGGTACCTTTCTACAAGACAGATATTCGTGACAGAGAGGGACTTGAAGAGATTTTTTCCAAGGAAAAGATCGATTCAGTTATCCATTTTGCAGGCCTTAAGGCTGTAGGCGAATCTGTTGAGAAGCCCTGGGAGTACTATGAGAACAATATCGGCGGAACACTTACACTTGTTGATGTTATGAGAAAGCATAACTGCAAGAACATTATCTTCTCTTCATCAGCAACTGTTTATGGTAATCCGGCATTTATTCCGATTACAGAAGAGTGCCCTAAGGGACAGTGCACAAACCCTTATGGATGGACAAAGTCAATGCTTGAGCAGGTGCTTAGTGATATGCAGCACGCAGATCCTGAATGGAATGTAGTACTTCTCAGATACTTCAATCCTATCGGAGCACACAAGAGCGGAACAATCGGCGAGAACCCCAACGGTATCCCCAACAACCTTATGCCTTATATCACACAGGTTGCAGTTGGGCGTCTTCCTAAGCTCAACGTATTTGGAAATGACTATGATACACCCGACGGAACCGGTGTGCGTGACTACATCCATGTAGTAGACCTGGCAATCGGCCACGTTAAGGCTCTTAAGAAGCTTGAGCCCGGCAGCGGACTTTCAATCTACAACCTTGGTACAGGTGTTGGTTACAGTGTTCTTGATATCGTTAAGAACTTTGAAGAAGCTAATGGAATCAAGATTCCTTATGAGATCAAGCCCAGACGTGCAGGCGATATTGCTACATGCTATTCAAGCGCTGATAAAGCAGAGAAAGAACTTGGCTGGAAAGCTCAGTTCGGAATCCGCGAGATGTGTGAGGATTCATGGAGATGGCAGAGCAGCAATCCCAATGGCTATGATGATTGAGAAATAATTTTATATCAATAGTAAAAATCGTCCTCTTCGATTACCTGGATTTCCATGTAGTCGAAGGGGATTTCTTCTATAAAGGCATCCTGAGTAAAACGGCATTTGTTATGAACCTGAAAATCATGAACAGTTGATTTGAGCCATATGGGTTTACTAAGGTCAAGCTCGTAACAGCCTTTTTCTAACGCATTCATTACCTTGTGCGTTCTTGTATCCATGGTGTCATCTTCGACCACCATATCCTTTATCAAATGATTATCGTGTACTAATCTGATCCATAATCTGAACATAGAAACCTTCCTTAACAAAAAAACAATTTTATAATACTTTTATCACAATTTCGTCACAATCCTAAAATATACTGATAGCATACCAAAAAAGAATTCCAAAAGGAATTGATATATATCATATTTATCGGGAAAAGAGGTAATTCACTATGTATGATAATGAAAACAATGAGCAGAATATAAACAGACCCGAAGGAAGCACAGGATACACCGGAGGAAGTTACAGCAATACTCCCGGCAGTACAGGTTACGGAAACAGTACTTATAATCAGAATACGTACTCGGCAAACTCCACAGGTACCAATTCCGGAAACTATTCTTCAA
Organism: uncultured Butyrivibrio sp.; assembly: GCA_947168335.1. Taxonomy (GTDB): domain Bacteria; phylum Bacillota; class Clostridia; order Lachnospirales; family Lachnospiraceae; genus Butyrivibrio. The sequence continues at coordinate 8,476 of CAMVLM010000043.1, forward strand.
CAGGTAATTACGGTACTACCGGAAATTATGGTAACACCGGCAATTACAACAGAGGCAGTTATTCAAACACAGGAAACTATGGAAACTATCAGTACAGCGGATATCAGCAGCCTGTAGGCGGACCTGTTCCTCCGAAGAAGCGTGGCACAGGTAAGAAGGTGGCTGCAGTTATCGCAGTAGCTCTTGTCCTTGTACTTGGCCTTGGAGCAGGATACTACAGCATGAATAAGATCAAGGACAGAATCGGTGCTACCAGCGATCAGGCTGATGCATCTGAATCTATCAAACAGCAGCAGGAAGAAAAAGCTCAGGCCAAGCAGGCTGAGGAAAAGGATGCAGCTGAAGCTGATAACAAGCAGGAGGATACACAGGAAGCTGCTGATACAACTGCTGACAGCGATGCAGGCATAAGCCAGACAGAGACCACAACAATAACAACAGTTGTAACTGATGTAACCGACGTAGTTAAGGCAGCTATGCCTGCTATTGTTTCAATCAATAATAACTATACTCAGTCAGGTAACTTCTTTGGACAGGAGTATTCTGAGTCACTTACAGCTTCAGGATCAGGTATCATTGTTGGTACAAATGACACTGAGCTTCTGATAGCAACAAACTATCACGTAATTGAAGGCGCTGATTCACTTGAGGTTCAGTTTGTGGATTCCACAACAGCTGCAGCTGAGGTTAAGGGTACCAATTCAGAGATGGACCTTGCAGTTATAGCTGTACAGCTTTCAAACCTTTCAAGCGATACAAAGAACGAGATTGCAATCGCAGCACTTGGAGATTCTGATTCACTTGTTGTTGGTGAGCCTGCAGTAGCTATCGGTAACGCACTTGGATATGGTCAGTCCGTTACAACCGGTGTTATAAGTGCCGTAAACCGTACAATCCAGGTTGATGATTCATCATCATCATCAAATGCAACATTTATTCAGACAGACGCAGCAATTAACCCTGGTAACTCAGGTGGTGCGCTTCTTAATATCAAGGGCGAGGTTATCGGTATTAACTCAAACAAGATCGGTGGCAGCACAATCGAAGGTATGGGATATGCAATCCCGATTTCAACTGCAAAGCCTATCATCGAGGCCCTTATGACTCAGAAGACACAGGTTAAGGTAGATGAAAGTGAGAGAGGTTATATCGGAATTTCAGGTGTAAGTGTTACATCAGAAGTATCTGAGATGTATGGAATTCCTCAGGGTGTTTATGTAGCATCTGTTACAGCCGGAGGTGGAGCTGAGGCAGCAGGTTTAAAAGAAGGCGACATTATTGTTTCCCTTGACGGACAGGAGATCTCATCAATGGATGATCTTAAGAACAGACTTGCTTACTATGCAGCAGGAAATACAGTAACTCTCAAGGTTATGAGACAGTCATCTGAAGGATATGCAGGTCAGGATATACAGGTAACTCTTGGAAGTGCATCTTCAATCCAGACTACAGATAAAAATGGTTCAGATCAGGGAACCTATGAAGGAAATGAAAATAGCCAGGATGCAATTCCTAACGAAAATAATGGCGGAAGACAGAACCCCTTCGGTGGTTTCGGATTTGGTTTTGGTAACTGATAAGTATCAGATTTCATAAAAATGTTTTTTGCGGTCACGGAATGTAGAAATTCCGTGACCGCTTTATTGATTTCATGATTTTTTAATACACTTTGCAGGTGTTTTGCGGTACACTTAAATTGAATTAATAGATTAATTTGGAGGAGGTTTGCAGTTTTTCTGCAAAACTGAAATATGACAGACAGTTTTGAGTTCAATCAGAACCATGACCAGACTAATCCCAGAGTAGCTCTGGCGACAGCCGCATCGGTCCTGGCACTGATTTCAGTGGCTTTGCTTCTGAGTGTGTATTTTGCCATTATTCTTGGAGGAATTGCGATAACACTGGCTTTCTTATCAAGAGGTTCGGATGGCAGATTTTTACCACAGGCAAAGAGAGCGCTGATATTTGGCACTGTCGGGATAGTAGGGGGATACTTCCTGATGGTACAGACTTTTGTTTCAATCTTCACCGACCCCGAAACCAGAGCTCTGGTGAATCAGTATACGCAGGCTGTTTCAGGAGAAAGTTTTGATGACATGCTAAAAGAGATTGGAGAAAGTCTTGGAGTAAACTTTGGTAGTTTAGAACAATAAAGGGCGTGCTTATGAGTGGAATTAGTCCTATTGGGTTTGGCATGACAGTGCTGTATGGCTCTATGATGGGGCAGAACACATCTGCATCGGCAGTCTCAGCATCGGAAGGGAAGGCAATCGTCAATCCCGGCGAAAGTGTTGAGAAGCGACCCGGTATGCGTTCTTCACCAGCCGAGTGCGAGACCTGTAAAAACAGGAAGTACCAGGATGGTTCCAATGAGATGGTTTCTTTTAAATCAGCTCAGCATATTGCTCCCGAAGAAGCAGCATCAAGAGTAAGAGGACACGAGCAGGAGCATGTGTCCAATGCTTATAAAAAGGCTGCAGAGGGAAATGGTAAAGTCCTTCAGGCTTCCGTAAAATTAACAACCGCTGTATGTCCCGAGTGTGGACGGACTTATGTTTCCGGCGGTCTTACTTCTACAAAAATAATGTATAAAAACGAAGACAATCCCTATCAGAAGAATAAGAAGGGTGCTGATGCATCAGTTCTGGTAGGCGCTAATTTTGACGCAGGTGTTTGATTCAGACCGGATTGTCCCAGCTTGGAAAGGAATATATGAGACAATCCCAAAGTATATCAATGATCAAGGCGGTTGCCAGAGAGCGCCTTGTCGGTCGTTATGGCACAACAATCGGTGCCACTGTTCTTCTTATGCTTATCCAGATAATCATTTCAGATGTGATCGTTCTGATGGTTAACCCGGACAATATAATCACATATATTGTCTATCTTTTTACTGTGCTCTTAGTGGACATTCTGTTCGGTGTGTTCTCCTCAGGTGTTGCATTTTTATATATGAATGTTGTATACGGTCAGCCTGTAAGGACAGGAGATGTTTTTCATGGAATTACAGCACATCCTGACAAGGCAATAGTTATACAGCTTCCCTTTGCACTGGCAGCTGCTGTCCAGACAATACCGATTTCCATAATCAGGAATTTCATGCCAAAATCGGCAATTACACCTGCCTACGCAGGACTATTATTTGTTGCTCTAATTGGAACAGTTATCAGTATTGCTGTTAAGCTGGTGTTCTCACAGAGCTTTTATCTTTTACAGGATTTTCCGGATAAATCAGCAGGGGAAATTCTTCGCATCAGCGCCAGCCTTATGAAGGGAAATAAATGGCGACTTGCAAAGCTTTACCTCAGCTTTATACCGCTTTTCATTTTGGGAATAGTTACGCTGTTTATTCCGATGTTGTGGGTTGATTCCTACCTTGAATCATCACTGGCAGCTTTTTATCAGGAATGCATTGTATCTGCAAATCGTAGCGAACAATAATTGACAGGACAAAAATAATGGATTTAATTGATGCAATAAAAGCAATAGACAAGACCCATGAGGATGATGTTTTACACAGACTGACCACTGTCTGGGGGGATAAGCTTGATCCTGAAAATGTACTTCAGGAGTATCCCAGACCGCAGTTTGCAAGAAACAGTTATATCAACCTGAACGGGAAATGGGATTATGCAATAACCGGAACCGATGTCTGTCCAAAGAAAATGGATGGTGAGATATTGGTTCCTTTTTCACCTGAAACAATTCTGTCGGGTGTAGAGAGACAGCTTAAGCCCGGAGAATATCTCTGGTACAAGAGACAGCTTCCCAGGATAAATATGGAGGAGCCTGATTCGAGGGTTCTTCTTCACTTCGGAGCTGTTGACCAGAAGGCGATTGTTTTTGTTAACGAGGTCCCAGTCGGGGCCCACAGCGGCGGATATCTTCCTTTTACAATAGATATCACTGATGCCCTAAAGGTGGATGAGACTGATGAATCCGGAAATTACCTCACAGGAGTGCTGTCATTATGTGTAGAGGATGACAGTGATACTTCATATCACAGCAGAGGCAAGCAGACTCTTAAGAGAGGCGGAATGTATTACACTGCCCAGAGCGGAATATGGCAGACTGTCTGGCTTGAAGTTGTTCCCAAAATTCATGTGACTGCTTACAGGATTATTCCAAGCAGAGACTTAACTCATGTTGATGTGATGATCTTCACAAACGGACCTACCGATGTTTCACTTAAGGTAATGGATAAAGACAAGACACATCTCATAGCTGAGACCGCCGGTGAGACAGATATTGTCAAGGAAGAGGGAAAAGTCCACTCGCCTTATGATCTGTGCAGGTTTTCTCCGGATCTGGAGGAGAGACATGCTACAACTCATGTTTATAAGGTGACAATCACGCTTCCCAGACCGCATCTGTGGTCGCCCGAGGACCCTTATCTTTACAGACTGCTGATATCTGTTGTGTCTGATAAGGCTGAATCGTATTTTGCCATGAGATCATTTACTAGGGATATTGATGCAGAGGGTAACCCAGTATTTTTCCTGAATAACAAGCCGTATTTCTTAAATGGTGTTCTTGATCAGGGCTACTGGCCGGATGGACTTTATACAGCCCCCAGCGATGAAGCACTTATTTTTGATATAGAAGAGATGAAAAAAATGGGCTTCAATATGCTTCGTAAGCATATCAAGATCGAAGCCGCAAGATGGTACTATCACTGTGACAGACTGGGTATGGTTGTGTGGCAGGATATGGTAAGCGGCGGATCATCTTATGCAAAGCCTGTTGTAAGCTATCTGCCCACACTTTTCCCTGATGTGTTCGGACATATGCCCGACGGACCTGTGAATTACCGCATGTTCTCAAGGCAGTCTGCAGAGGGACGAAGAGAGTGGACGGATGAGATGAAGGACACTATCAAAACCCTGATAAATGTGCCCAGTATTGCGGTATGGGTTCTGTTTAACGAAGGATGGGGGCAGTTCAACGCATCAGCTGCAACAATTCAGGCCAGACAATTTGAGGACAACAGACTTATCGATCAGGCAAGCGGATGGTTTGATGAGAACGGCGGAGATTTCAGAAGCGTTCACAACTATTTCAGACCGCTTGATGTCATTAAGGATAAAAAGAGAAGAGCTTTCGTTATTTCAGAGTATGGCGGATTTGCCTGCTATATAAACGGACACAGCTCTGTTGACAGAATTTATGGCTACAAAAAATACGCCAACCTTCAGGACCTGACTAATGCGTATATAGCGCTGATGAATGGAAGCATTGATAAGCTTAAGAAAAAAGGATTAGCCGGGGCAGTCTACACGCAGCTAAGCGATGTTGAAGAAGAGGTCAACGGCATCCTGACTTATGACAGAAGGGTAAATAAACTTAGCGTACTCAGAAAACAGGATTAGAAAATATGAAAAAAGTTGAAGAGAGAAAAGATCAGCTGGCAAAAGAGGCTGCAGCAGGCGATGCAATTGCTGCAAGACGACTGGAGATAGTGGATTCAAGGTACATCACAGACAAGGGACAGCTGATAGATAAATACATGAGAGCCTTCATGATGATACTAGCGGATGTGGATTCTCATGGTATTCTTTTTCAGAACAGGAGAAAAAAAGAGATCACCTCATACCTTGATGATTTTGGTGATAAGACAGATGATGCTCAGATAGCGGAGTGGAAGGAATTTGCTTCTGAATATATTGAAATGTCACTGAAAAGTAAGAGCTACGGCAAGACTTTATTCGGACTGATATCGCTTCAGGATAGACGCGTGGCTCTGAAAATTGCATCGGATATTGATAATGTTACAAGAGTTGTCCCTGAGAAATACGGACTTATAGAAAAGGCCGGTCCTCTTCGAAAGGCATTATCAGAGGTGTTTATTGAAACCATAGAGGATGGTGAAGAAATCTGGGATGAATGTTTAAAGGGTTAGTTCCTGTTCCTCAGGATATTATAGTCCTATTTACTTAGTTGATGCTTTTGGGGGACTAGCTTATTTTCAAGGTGTGGTCCTATTACTTATCTTTGTGCCCCTCAGGACCATATCCTTATTTTTTCTGTAATCCTATCTTACATATTCTTACTAATTAGGACCAATTCTTCTTTTTTACTATGGTCCTACTACCCTGCATAAAACTTCACCGGACCAACCCTCCCTCTCCTCCCCAGATTCCATCCTTCTTCCAAATTTTCTACAATTCCCCCAATATCCCCGCAAATTGTTTACCCGCAAATTGTCTCTCATACAAGCTTCCCAAAGCTGCCTTCAACTCATTTTGTATTATCGTTTTCTCGAATATTTTATTGATATTTTATGATTTAACCAATCATAACGCGGTATAATAACAATAGGATTCTGACGATTGTATGATTGCGGAATCTAATGAGTATTTTTAATCACAGTTCCTGTTATAAAAACATAGTATTTCGAGCATTGTAACTGTGCAATGCAACAATACTGACCACATAACACAAAAGAACTAATACACATAGGAGGTCTCGAAAATGGCATACGAAAGAAACACAGCTGAGAATCCCACCAACGAAAAGACTGTCCAGAAGGGTGGTCTGTTTCAGACAATAGCATTCCAGAACCTGGCAATAAACATGGTAATCCTGGTTGCTGTTATTATCGTGGTAATTGTTATGGTCAACGGCATGAAGGTCATGATATCTACCGCTGTTACGGTCAGCACAAATATGACAAACACTCTTGGTAATGAGGCAGCTCTTAGAGAGAGGATTCTTCTCATTGACGGAAGAGTGAGCACTCTTGTTGGTGCAACCGGACTGGATCTCGTGGATGAGGCTACTCTCCAGGGTTACAGGGATGATATAGCAAAAGCTGAATCCGAGATTCCTACCTATACCGAGTATCTTAGCACCAGCATTCTTGTGACATATGTTGCGGATGGTTCTGACCAGTTTGCTGCGCTGCAATCATTGCTTAATGCCTATCTTGCAGATGTTGACACGATTGTAAACGGATGTAAGACAAAGGACATGGAAACAGTTTATGGTGTCCTTGCTTCAACCTATTATCCAAACAAGTCAAGCCTTGAGGCATCCTTTGATACAGCCGAGGCTTCAATACAGGGACTTGCAGCAGGTCTTTCCGATTATCTCCAGCTCCCTCTTAACAGCGCCATCAAGAATGTAATCATCGAAATCATCGTAATAGTCCTCATCATTGCAGCAGGTCTTTTCCTGAGTATCGTCAGGATCAGCAGAAAGATCAGTTCTATTTCCAATGAGGTTGTCAGCATGATCGACAACATCAATGCCGGCAAGGGTGATCTTACTGTACGAGTAAGAACTGAGACAAGAACCGAGCTCTGGTCAATAGTAGATGGTATCAACCAGTTCATAGGAACTCTCCAGAATATCATTAAGGATGTTAAAGACGGCACCTATGTCCTTACCTCTTCAGCTGACGAGATGACCGATCAGATTCAGAAGGCAAGCGACAATATCACCAACACTTCCGCAGCTCTGCAGGAGCTCTCAGCAAGTATGGACACTGTTGCAACAACTGCTGATCAGATCACAGAAAGACTTGATGAAGTTAAGAATGCCGCAGACGACATCAGACAGGAAGCTGCACAGGGCGCTCAGACCGCCATCAGCATCAAGAATGAGGCAGATGAGATCAAGGTTGCAGCAACTCAGAAGAAGGAAAATACCGGAGCCAAGATCACAGAGCTTGGCGAGGTACTCCAGATTTCTGTTAAGGATAGTGAAAAAGTATCCCAGATCAACGAACTTACAAATGTCATTCTCGATATTGCTTCACAGACCAACCTCCTGGCCCTCAACGCTTCCATCGAGGCAGCGCGTGCAGGTGAAGCAGGAAAAGGCTTCGCGGTTGTTGCTGAAGAGATCAGCGCCCTTGCTGAAAACAGCAGACAGACTGCAGGCAATATCCAGGTTATCAGTAATGAAGTTACTACAGCCGTTAGGAGCCTTTCCAACAACGCTCTTGAGGTTATCGACTTTATCAACAATACTGTTATCGCTGACTACGATGCTTTCGTGGACACAGGTGACAAGTATGAGCAGGCAGCCATCATGATGGATGACATGCTTGAGAAGTTCTCTGACAAGGCTGACAACCTGAACACCATCATGGACCGCATGGCTGATTCCGTTGAGTCCATCACCGAGTCGGTAAAACAGAGTACCGAGGCCATCGGCCTTTCAGCTACCAATTCTACTGAGATCGTCGGTGAGATCCAGGGCATCGACAATGCTATGGCTGAGAACAACAAGGTTACAGAGAGACTTAACCAGAGTACAAGTATTTTCGAGAATCTCTAAAGTTTTGGCAGCAGCCCCTATGTATTTGTTAATTTGTTATATCAATAGTGCTCCGGTATAAATTATCGTGACCAAATAATTTAAACCGGAGCACTAGAGCATAATGTAATACTATATCATATGCATGTCAGGTTGTAATAACAAAATCAATCCTCTGTCTGGAAAAGAGGTGTTGAAAGGTAGCGGTCTCCTGAGTCAGGAAGCAGTGCTACGATTGTCTTACCTGCGTTCTCGGGACGCTTAGCAATTTCAGTTGCAGCGTAGAGAGCAGCACCTGATGTGATTCCTACAAGAACACCCTCAGTCTTACCAAGCTCAGCACCTACTCTGAATGCATCCTCGTTTGAAACAGGGAAGATTTCGTCATAGATTTTTGTGTTAAGAACGTTGGGAACAAAACCTGCACCGATACCCTGAAGCTTGTGAGGTCCGGGAGCATTTCCTGAAAGGACTGCTGAATCCTTGGGTTCAACTGCCACGATCTTAACATCTGCGTTCTGCTCCTTCAGATATTCACCAACACCTGTAACTGTTCCGCCTGTGCCGACACCTGCTACAAAGATATCTACCTTGCCGTCTGTCTGCTTCCAGATTTCAGGACCTGTTGTGGATCTGTGGATTGCAGGGTTTGACGGATTGTCGAACTGGCCAAGGATGATTGAGTTGGGAGTTTCCTTCTGGATCTCCTCTGCCTTGGCGATTGCACCCTTCATGCCCTTTGCACCTTCTGTAAGTACAAGCTTTGCACCGTATGCCTTAAGAAGAGTTCTTCTTTCAACACTCATTGTATCAGGGAGAGTAAGGATTACCTTGTAACCTCTTGCAGCTGCTACAGAAGCAAGACCGATACCTGTGTTACCGGATGTGGGCTCGATGGTTGTGCCGTCCTTTGAGATTCTTCCTGCCTTCTCAGCATCCTCTATCATTGAAAGTGCTACTCTGTCCTTTACACTTCCTGCGGGATTGAGATACTCAAGCTTTACAAGAATTCTTGCGTCCTTAACCCCTTCCTTCTCCTGGTAATTTCTTACCTCTAAAAGAGGAGTGTTTCCAATAAGCTCTGTTGCTGATGTTTTAATGTTTGCCATTTTGTTGTCCTCCGTTACGTTTAATTATTGTTATTAAGATGGTAAGCAGCATTACCAATTCAGAATATCTATATAAATATGGCTTTATGACTGTCTATCACCAATTTCCTACTTTTCAACTAGGAATGTTATGAATGTAGTTTATCTCTAATATTCCGTGATGTCAACTACAAATCTCTATGGTATAATTTCAAGTATAATTATTTACCCGATTTTTATTTAAGCATAGACATGGAGGAACGGAATGGAGAATAGGAAAGTAGTTGTGTCTCTTGGACACGAGGCACTTGGATATACTACAAATGAGCAGATGGAAGCTGTCAAGGTTACTGCCAGAGCCCTTGCAGATCTTGTGGAGGCCGGATATCAGCTCAACATCACACACAGCAATGGCCCTCAGGTCAGCATGATCCACAAGGCCATGACAGAACTTAGAAGAATTTATATCGACTACACACCTGCTCCCATGAGTGTATGTAGTGCAATGAGTCAGGGATATGTGGGCTACGATCTGCAGAACTCTCTTAAGAGCGAGCTTACAAGCCGTGGAATATCCACACCTGTAAGTACTATTCTCACACAGGTTACAGTTGATCCTTATGATGAGGCGTTTTATTCACCGACAAAAGTAATCGGAAGATATATGTCCAAAGCGACTGCGGCCAATGAGATAAAGAAGGGTAACTTCGTTCAGGAAGTTCCGGGCAAGGGATACCTCAGAATAGTTGCTGCTCCCAAGCCAATTGATATTGTAGAGATCGATGCCATCAGAACTTTATCTGATGCAGGACAGATCGTAATTGCCTGCGGAGGCGGCGGTATTCCGGTAATCCAGCAGGGTCATGTTCTTAAGGGGGCATCCGCGGTTATTGAGAAGGATGCGATCGCAGGAAAACTTGCTTCTGACCTCAAGGTAGACAGACTGATAATACTTACCTCAGTTCCTTATGTTTATACAGATTTCGGCAAGGATACGCAGGCTCCTATCGAGCGCATGAACGTAAGCACTGCAGAGCAGTATGTAAGAGACGGTCAGTTCGGAGCAACAGATATGCTTCCCAAGATTGAAGCAGCAATCGATTTCCTTAAGGAGAATCCTTCAGGCAGCGTACTTATTACTTCACTTTCTGAAGTTTCTGATGCACTTAAGGGCAAGGCAGGAACATTTATTACTGCATAAAAATAAAAAACCTCATTCATCACCGGAATATGTGATGAATGAGGTTTTTTTCAGATATTTGTTGCTTCCTTAACAGGGAGCTTCGGAACATCATTACTTCTTACTTCAATTCTCGGACCGCCCTTTCCGCGGATATAATCACCGGTTATTGTAACCTGTCCGATGTTGTCATCCTTTGGAATCTCATACATTATATCGAGCATGAATTCTTCTATGATTGCGCGGAGAGCTCTGGCTCCCGTATCCTTTTCCATGGCCTTTTCAGCGATGGCTAAAAGTGCATCATCATCGAATTCCAACTTGACTTCATCAAGAGCAAGGAGCTTCTGATACTGCTTGAGAATAGCATTTTTGGGCTCTTTCAAAATCTGGATAAGCATCTCCTTTGAGAGACCCTTAAGTGTGCAGATAATTGGAAGACGGCCAAGGAATTCGGGAATCATGCCGAATTTTTTCAGGTCATCAACAGTTACCCTGGTGATAAGGTCGGGATCCTTGTCCCACTTGTCCTTAAGGTCCGCATCGAAACCGATGGAAGTCTGTTTGTTCAGACGCTGCTTTATGATCTCATCAAGATCCGGGAAAGCTCCTCCGCAGATAAACAGGATGTTTCTTGTGTTTACTGTGGCCATGGGAACCATTGCGTTTTTACTGCTGGCACCTACGGGAACCTCTACATCAGCACCCTCAAGGAGCTTGAGCATTCCCTGCTGTACAGATTCACCGCTGACATCTCTTGAGGTGGTGTTCTTTTTCTTGGCAATCTTATCAATCTCATCGATAAAGATGATGCCCTGCTGGGCCTTCTCGATGTCGTTGCCTGCAGCAGCAAGGAGCTTACTTACAACGCTTTCGATATCATCACCGATATAGCCTGCCTCTGTAAGTGAGGTTGCATCAGCGATTGCAAGCGGCACATCAAGGAGGCGTGCCAGAGTCTTAACAAGATAAGTCTTTCCGCTTCCGGTGGGTCCTATCATGAGGATGTTGGACTTCTCAATCTCGATGTCATCCATGGTTCCTGTGGAAACTCTCTTGTAGTGGTTGTAAACAGCAACGGAAATGATCTTCTTTGCCATTTCCTGACCGATTACGTAATCATCAAGCTTTTCCTTGATCTTGTGAGGAGCCGGAATGTTCTCAATATTGAACTCGGGCTTTACCTTGGGTTCTTCCTTCTTTTTCTTGATCTTCTGAGAATTGGGTATTCCGCCTGAATTCTGAAAATCAGATAAATCCATGAAGGTGATGTTGGGCATTCCGCTGTTTTTATTGAGCTCATTCATAAGAGTAGGATTATTTAAAAGGTTCTGGTAGTCAAACTGACTTACAGTATCCATGGTCTTATGCATGCAGTCATCGCATACGCAGATACCGTTGGGAAGATGGAACATCTTGCCGGCCTTGCTTTCAGGGCGTCTGCACATGAAGCAGACATCCTCATATTCGTTTTCTTTATTCTTTTCTGAATCGGATTCATTACCTGTATTGTTCTTGTTTTCAAGCTCGTCTCTGTTGTCGTTAGTACTCATAAATTGTCTCCATTTTCTATCAGCTGTAGATTGAAAAAGGTTTTAGCTGAACTTCTTTTACAAATTATATGCCACTTTAGATTATATGCACCCTTTTTTTGTCTAGCAAGTTAAGAAAGTATAAACTTTGCGTGTATTTGTGATATCCTATTATAGAGAAGGGAAGGGATTATGGAAAAAGTTAAAACCAGGACGAAAGATATGACCGATGGGTCTATCATCAGGCAGATCATTCTGTTTTCACTGCCGCTTATGTTCGGCAATATTTTTCAGATGCTGTATAACACCGTTGATTCGATAGTTGTAGGCAACTTTGTGGGGAAGGAAGCACTGGCAGCAGTAGGATCAACAACAATGATAGTCAATATGCTGGTATTCTTTTTCAACGGGTTCTCCGTTGGAGCGGGTGTCATAATATCCAGATTTTTCGGTGCAAAGGAAACGGAAAGATTACACAGGGCAATTGAAACTACCATGACAATGACCTTTATTTTTTGCGTCCTTTTTACCGTTATCGGAGTTCTTGGAGTTGAGCCTATGCTTAGGTTTATGGCGACTCCTGACGACGTTTTCGATGATGCCACTATTTACCTGAAAGTGTATTTCATGGGATTTACAGGGCTTCTTATCTACAACATGGGAAGCGGAATCTTAAGAGCTGTGGGAGATACCACAAGACCTTTGATGTTTCTTGTTTTTACAAGCATCATGAATATTGTACTGGATCTTCTTCTGGTGATCGGGTTCAGGCTGGGGATTGCGGGAGTTGCCTATGCAACCATAATTTCACAGATGATCTCCGCGATTCTTACACTGATTCTGCTCACAAGATCAGAGGATGTTTACAGGTTTGTATGGCGTGATATGGGAATTGACACAGAGATTCTCAAGCTGATTTTCATGGTGGGACTTCCTGCGGGAATACAGTCAGTTATAACTGCGTTTTCAAATGTTTTTGTCCAGTCTTATGTCAATCATTTCGGATCCAGCTGTATGGCGGGATGGAGCAGTTACAACAAACTTGATACATTCATAATGCTGCCAATGTCCAGCATGGCGATGGCGGCAACCACATTTGTAAGCCAGAATATCGGAGCGGGAAAAATAAAAAGAGCTGAGAAGGGAACCAGGATCACTGTAATACTGGCAACTCTGGTTACAATTATCATCGCGGCATTTTTGTTTGTGTTCGCGGAGCCTTCAATAAGACTGTTCTCTCAGGATCAGTCGGTTATCGATTACGGTGCACTTTTTATACACGCAAACGTATTTTTCCTTGTGGCCAATTGTGTAAACCATACACTGGCCGGTGCTCTGAGAGGAAGGGGAGATTCAAGAGGCCCCATGGTCATAATGATCGCCTGTTTTGTGGTGATACGACAGATTTATCTTTTTGTGGTGACCAATTTTGTGGATAATACGCCGCTTCTGGTGGGACTTGGTTATCCCGTTGGCTGGGTAACATGCTGCATAACAGAGGTTTTGTACTACAGGATCAGATGGGCAAACAGAAGGAATGGTCCTAAAGAAGCCACCGCTTAGAATCAGTTTTTTCAAATTTGATAAAAACATAAGTCATATAGTAAAATAGTTGCAGTGCGTGTCCTATTGGAGGCGCACTGTAAATCGTTATAACTATCTATCTTCAAGGAGTTTTTACATGGATATTTTACAGAAAATCACAGAGGAATTAAGCGTTCAGAAATGGCAGGTTGAGGCTGCGGTCAAGCTGATAGATGAGGGTAATACAATACCTTTTATCTCCAGATACCGTAAGGAAGTTACCGGTTCACTTAATGATGAGCAGCTTAGAACTCTGGGAGAGAGGCTTACATATTTAAGAGGACTTGAGGAAAAGAAAGAGCAGGTTATCTCAAGCATTGAGGAACAGGGTAAGCTGACAGACGAACTGAAAGCAAAGATCATCGCAGCTGAGACAATGGTTGCGGTTGAAGATTTATACAGACCTTATCGTCCCAAGAGAAAGACCAGGGCATCAGTTGCCAAGGAGAAGGGACTTGACGGACTTGCTGATATCATCAGGGCTCAGGAGACCACAAAGAGCATCATTGACGAGGCAGCACCCTACGTCAGCGAGGAAAAAGAAGTTAAGAACATTCAGGAAGCAATTCAGGGAGCTATGGATATTATCGCCGAGGAAATCTCTGATAATGCCGACTACCGTACATATATCAGAGAAGAGACCTGGAATCAGGGACGCGTTACATCTACAGCCAAGGACGAGAAGGCCGAGAGCGTATACGAGATGTATTACAACTTCGAAGAGCCTGTGAACAAGATTCTCGGACACAGAGTTCTTGCCCTTAACAGAGGTGAGGATGAGAAATTCCTTACAGTTAAGATCACGGCGCCTGAGGAGCAGATTCTCAGATTCCTTGAGACCAAGACCATCACCAGGGATAATCCTGAGACAACACCTATTCTCAAGGAAGTCTGCAAGGATTCTTACGACAGACTGATTGCTCCTGCTATCGAAAGAGATATCAGAAACGAGCTTACAGAGAAGGCTGAGGACAGCGCTATCGTAGTATTCGGCAAGAACCTTCAGCAGCTTCTTATGCAGCCTCCTATCGCAGGGAAAACAGTACTTGGATGGGATCCCGCTTTCCGTACAGGCTGCAAGCTTGCAATAGTTGATCCCACAGGTAAGGTGCTTGATACCAAGGTTATTTATCCTACAGCACCTCAGAACAAGGTTGAAGAAGCCAAGATAGAGCTCAAAAAGCTCATCAAAAAATACAACGTTGATCTTATTTCAGTAGGTAACGGAACTGCTTCAAGAGAGTCAGAGCAGGTTATTGTTGAGCTTATCAAGGAGCTTGACCGCCCTGTCCAGTACGTAATCGTTAATGAGGCGGGAGCTTCCGTATACTCTGCAAGTAAGCTTGCAACAGAGGAGTTCCCTCAGTTTGATGTTGGACAGAGAAGTGCTGCATCAATAGCAAGAAGACTTCAGGATCCTCTTGCAGAGCTTGTTAAGATAGATCCTCAGAGTATCGGTGTAGGACAGTACCAGCACGATATGAATCAGAAAAAGCTGGGAGAGGCACTGTCCGGTGTTGTAGAAGACTGCGTAAACAAGGTTGGTGTTGATCTTAATACTGCATCAGCACCGCTTCTTACATACATTTCAGGTATCAGCAAGGTTATTGCCAAGAACATTGTTGAGTACAGAGAGGCAAACGGCAAATTCGAGAGCAGAAGTCAGCTCCTAAAGGTTCCGAAGCTGGGACCCAAGGCTTACGAGCAGTGCGCAGGATTCCTCAGAATCCATGACGGTAAGAATGCACTTGATGATACTAGTGTGCATCCTGAGTCCTACGAGGCAGCAGAGAAGCTTATGGACAAGCTTGGCATCACAATGGATGATGTAAGAGATGCTCAGAAGAATACTGCAAAAGCTCAGGCATCAGCAAAGAAGGCAGAGCAGGATCAGGGCAGCCGTAAGAATCAGAAGAAGGAAAAGAAGGTTGTGATCAGAAATACGAACA
The DNA here is from genome assembly GCA_947168335.1 of uncultured Butyrivibrio sp. Classification (GTDB taxonomy): domain Bacteria; phylum Bacillota; class Clostridia; order Lachnospirales; family Lachnospiraceae; genus Butyrivibrio. The sequence goes on from CAMVLM010000043.1 coordinate 24,071, forward strand.
CAGCCATGGGTGCAGCTCTTGCAGCAGCGCTGGGAGGAGTAAGCCTGAATGAAGCAGAAAGCGATAAGGCTTCATCAAAGAATAGCGGGGCAAATTCATCTGCCAAAGCAGTAACAGGTGGAAGTCTCCTCAAGAGAGTCGGAGATAAAAAGAAACTTGCAGAGGAACTTGGAGTAGGTGAGATCACTCTTACAGATATTCTGTCAGAGCTTGAGAAGCCTTCACGTGATCCCAGAGAGAGCATGCCTGCGCCTATTCTTCGCAGTGATGTCATGGATATGAAGGACTTAAAGCCCGGAATGGTCCTTAAGGGCACTGTTAGAAATATTGTTGATTTCGGAGCCTTTGTTGATATAGGTGTTCATCAGGATGGTCTGGTTCATATTTCTCAGATCACTGACCGCTATATCAAGCATCCTCTTGATGCCGTAAGTGTAGGTGATATTGTAGATGTCCAGGTTATCGAAGTTGATGTCAAGAAACAGAGAATCGGACTGACTATGAAGATTAAAAATAATCAGTAAATATCAGGTGTTCGAGGCAGATAAATATTAAGTTTAAATAAAATTTTAAGAAAGCACTTGTCATTATAAAAAGAATATAGTATCTTAACGTGAGATATGAAAATTCAATATTGTGATCTTCTCTTATTCAGAGTGGTGGAGATACATAGGATCTATGAAGCCACGGCAACCCCGTTTTAACGGAAGGTGCCAACCTGAGCGTAGTGAGTAATTTTTCATTTATCCGGCATGACCGGGTGGTGATGTGCGAGCAATAAGAGGATTTGATTATCTGGTATCAGGTCCGTTTAGCTCCGCTGAACGGACTTTATTATTTGTTTAGTTGCGCAGAGCGCAGAAAGGAATCATTTAAATGAGCGAAAAGTTTATTTTTACTTCTGAGTCAGTTACAGAGGGACATCCCGATAAAATCTGTGACAACATTTCAGATGCTATCCTTGATGCCTGCATGGCACAGGATCCCATGAGCCGTGTTGCTTGCGAGGTAGCTACATGTACAGGTTTTGCACTTATCACAGGTGAGATCACAACCAAGGCTGTTGTTGATTACGCTAAGATCGCAAGAGAGACAATCTGTGAGATCGGTTATGATGATTCTGCAAAGGGCTTTGATGGTAATACATGTGCTATCATGGTTGCTCTTGATCAGCAGTCAGCAGATATCGCTATGGGTGTTGACCAGGCTCTTGAGGCCAGAGAGAAGCACATGACAGATGAGCAGCTCGAGGCAATCGGTGCCGGTGACCAGGGTATGATGTTCGGTTACGCTACAAACGAGACAGAGGAACTTATGCCTTATGCAATTTCCCTTGCTCACAAGCTTACAAAGAAACTTACAGAGGTTCGTAAGAACGGTACACTTCCTTACCTCAGAGCTGACGGTAAGAGCCAGGTTTCTGTAGAGTATGATGAGAACGGCAAGCCTATCAGACTTGAGGCAATCGTTATTTCTACACAGCACGATGAGAAGGTTACTCAGGAGCAGATCCACACAGATATCAGAAAGTACGTTATTGATGCAGTTGTAGACCAGAACATGGTTGATGATAACACCAAGATCTTCATCAATCCTACAGGTCGTTTCGTAATCGGTGGACCTCAGGGTGATGCCGGACTTACAGGACGTAAGATCATCGTTGATACTTACGGCGGTGCTGCCCGTCACGGCGGCGGTGCATTCTCCGGTAAGGACTGCACAAAGGTTGACCGTTCTGCAGCTTATGCAGCACGTTATGTTGCAAAGAACATCGTTGCAGCAGGTCTTGCTGACAAGTGTGAGGTTCAGCTTTCATACGCTATCGGTGTTGCACAGCCCACATCTGTTCTTGTTGATACATTCGAGACAGGTAAGGTTTCAAACGAGGCTCTTGTTAAGGCAGTTCGTGAGGTATTTGACCTTCGTCCTGCAGGAATCATCAAGATGCTCGACCTTCGTCGTCCTATCTACAAGC
>CAMVLM010000044.1 GCA_947168335.1 uncultured Butyrivibrio sp.
CCCAGTACCAGTCTCCCTCGATAATTGTAGTAAAGGGATTGTAATCGCCGAAAATATTATTGGGCACATTAACCTTCCAGACATCACCTCTGAAAGGGACCCAGTCCCTGATAATCTCTGAACCAGTAATAACTGCTCCTAGTGGCTCAGTTGTGCAGTAAACTATCGGATTATCCTCTGTTCCTCCGTTGACCGGATGAACATATTCTCTGTATATGCCGGGTGCTACAATAACTACATCACCGGCCTTTGCAATATTGGCTGCCTCCTGAATAAAGCGGAACGGGTGATTTCTCGTTCCGTCGCCACTTCGAACTACGCTGCATGAAACATAAATCTGCATGGCTACCCCCTTCTGCAGGAATCCCCCACAATTAGTTAATTTATTCTATTTATTATAGCACAATTCAACGTGCAAACTTGTATTTAGGCTATATTTCAGCCGTTATTTTAAATCCTAAAATAAATATAAAATCTTTAAAATCTTAATAACAATGCATTAATACATGGTAAAATGTTTGATAGTCGCCTTATGGCAAATAACTGAACAGAGGTTTACAAATTTGGTTGAGGTTTATTTTTATGTACAGGCTAATCTCGCCTGTATAGCAATACTTGGACTTATACTTTATAAGATAAATCATGGCATCGATCGTCAGACATCTACTGTAATCCTGCGGCGTCTCATATATGTTCTTCTGGCATATTTTTTCACGGACAGTAACTGGGCGCTTTTGGAAGGTGGCGTTTTCCCCAGAACCAAACTGGTGATGTATGTTTCCACCATCATTCCCTACATTCTGATAGTATGCTCCAGTTTTTACTGGTTCGTATATTGTGAGATAATTCAGCAGAATAAATATATTATCACCAAAAAGGGAATGTTTATCTCTTCCATCCCCATCATTGTTGCAGTAGTACTAATCGTTTCTGCAACATTTACAGGAATCGTATTTTATTTTGATGAAAGCGGCCGCATTCAGTACGGACCATTTTACAGCATACTTGTACTGATACCTGTGGGATATATGGTATATGCCTCGATAAGAGGTTTTTACAGAGCATATCACGAGGGCAGATATCTCGATCACAGTGTTTATCTTGTTATCGGCGTGTTCCCTCTTATTCCGGTAATCACAGGAGTTTTACAGGCAATATTCATTTATATTCCTTTCATGTGTTACGGAGCTACATTTTCTGTTCTTCTTGTTTACCTTACAAACCTTGAGAATCTGATTTCCATGGACTCTCTCACTCAGGTAAACAACAGGAATCAGATGCACAGATATCTCATCCGTAAAATGAAAAATGAGACTCCCGGTCTTTCACTTTATCTTATGATCGTCGACATCGATCACTTCAGGGAGATAAATGAGATTTACGGACACATCGAAGGAGACAAGGCACTTGTAAGAGTTGCCAATGCAATGAAGGATGCCTGCCAGGCTCACAGAAACCGCTTCTTTGTTTCAAGATTCGGCGGTGATGAATTCATAATAATCGCTGAGACTGAATATAAGGGCGAAGTAAACTGGCTCTCAGATAAGATAAGATCAAATGTAAAATATATGAACGAGAAGGCCGAAGCTCCTTATGACCTGAGCGTTTGTGTGGGTATCGCAGAATATGACTACTCATCTCCTGTGCCTATCCCGTCTTTGATAGCAAGAGCCGATACAGATCTGTATCATATGAAACATGCAAGAACATAAATTTAAGGCTGATGCACAGCAAAGTGCATCAGCCTTTTTCAGACTTTAAACCTGTAAACACGGCACTCATATGGCTTAAACATACCATGTTCATCAGCAATTTTATTTACTTCCCGGTTATACATCTCCCATATGCTGTAGGCTTTGTTAGTATTCTCTTCAGGATAATTACACAAAACGAGCATTCCTTTTTTGCCCACAAAACTCTGCGGAAGACTTACCTTTACAGGAAGTCTTGAGAAGGAACAGATGATCAGATATACATCATCTTTCAGTCTTCTCTCATACATATATATGTTTTTATCCTTGGGAAAATACTCCCTGTATCTTCCATATATGAGAGTTTTTGACTTTTTTCTCAGGTTCAGACACTTCCTGTAGAAATTCAGGATACTGTATTCATCCTTGTCCTCTTCTTCCACATTTATTCTTTCATAATTAGGATTTACATAAAACCAGGGCTTTGCCTCGGAGAATCCTGCATATTTTTCTTTATTCCACTGCATGGGAGTTCTTGCTGAATCCCTGCTGGATAAATGAATTCTTCTTAGTCTCTCTGAAATCTCATCCTTTAAGTGATACGTATTGTAGTTTGTTTTTGATGACACATCCACGTACTGGTCTATAGATTTCAGACGGATATTGGTCATTCCAATCTCCTGCCCCTGATAAATAAAGGGCGTTCCTCTCTGGAAAATAAAACTCGCCGCCAGCATACTTCCGCTTTCCCTGTGATAATGCTCGCTTCCGTATCTGCTGATTATCCTTGGGTGATCATGGTTTTCCAGATATAGGCTGTTCCATGCCTTACCGTAAAGGGCATACTGCCATTTTGAAAAAGCCTTCTTAAGCTTCACCAGTGAAAAAGGTCTGTGAACATACTCTGTATACAGGCAGTCAGCCATCATATGATCAAAGGAGATCATCATATCCAGAGATTTTGTGGGACCGCACAGATACTTCATTGCGGATTTGACCGTTGTCATTGGTCCTTCGCCTATCTGAAAGCAGTCATAATCCATACAGACTTTGCGAAATTCCGCCATATATTCGTGGATATGAGGGCCGTCCTTATAGTAAGGCATACCGTTTACAGCAGGAAGAAAAGGAATTCCGTCAGGGAGTCCCTCTTTTTTCGAGATAAAATTGATAACATCCTCTCTGAAACCGTCAACACCCATGTCCAGCCAGAAACGCATTATGGACTTTACCTCTTCCCTGACTTTGGGATTATCCATATTAAGATCAGGCTGCTTCTTGGCAAAAATATGAAGATAGTACTGGCCTCGTTCACTGTCATATTCCCAGGCCTTGCCCTCAAAGAGGCTGTTCCAGTTGTTGGGCTTATCCCTCCAGATATAGTAATCACTGTAGGGATTGTTTCTGCTCTTTCTGCTCTCCTTAAACCAGGGATGCTCATCTGAAGTGTGATTTACCACCAGATCCATTATTACTTTCAGCCCGAGTTCATGAGCCTTATCAAGAACCTTCTTAAACTGATCAAGGGTTCCGAAATCCGGATGAATATCCTTATAATCAGAAATATCGTATCCGTAATCAGCATTTGGCGAAGGATAGATTGGAGAAAACCATATGCCGTCAACTCCAAGGCTTTTAACATACGGAAGCTTTTCATACACTCCGTAAAGATCGCCTATTCCATCGCCGTTTCCATCTGCAAAGCTTCTGACCCAAATCTGGTAAAAGCTCATTCTCTTATACCAATCACGTCTTTTATCTTCACCCTGCATAATAAATGCCTGCCTTTTTAATCGTCCAAATCACCTATTCTGTTGATGCTGTCCTTAAGGTTGTCTTTGAATTTCTGCATATTGTCAGAGGTCTTGTCTTTCAGATTCTCCCAATCCTCTTTCATCTCATTGAAGTTCTCTATTGCATTTTCAGCAAACTCCGCGAAGTTCTCCTTCATTCCTCCGTAGATGTTTCGCGGTATATCAAATACATGCTCTGTTCCCTTTACAATTCCCGCAGCCGATTCAAGGAAGTAATCAGAACCGTGCTTTTTCCTTCTGACCATTCTTCCATCAGCGACCATTTCTCGTATCTCACCGTAGCGCCTGTATGCGTCCTTTACGCTGTCATCCCAGGATATGTATATTTCATCCATTGCATGCTGTCCCACATTATGGGCATTATCAGTATTTGCTGCAATCTCTTCAAGAAGCTGCGCCATTGCCAGCGGATCATCATCGATAATATAACCGTTTCTCTTATGGGTTATTCCCTCTGCAGCACAGGAGTCCTTTATAAGAACACTTGCAAGTCCGCAGGCAGCTGCTTCCCTGACCACGATACCGTTTGTATCATATACTGAAGGGAACAGGAAAAGATCAGCCCTTGTATTCCATGCGCGAAGCTTTTCCCTGTCATGCTCGGGGCCTGTGAAAATAACCTTTCCTGCGGCATTACCCCGGCCATCAAAATGCGTTATTTCTCCATTCTCATCAGCCACATCAAGAGCAATACCGTACTCCTTAATTTTCTCCTGAATTTCAGAGGCGTCTGCACCACCGCCCACAAATACCATTCTGAAGTCGATACCCTTATCGGATAAAACCTTAAGCGCATCAACAATAAGCGGAAGTCCCTTGTACTTCATTATTCTTCCAACAAAAAGAAATAGCGGAATTTCCTTTGGTACATCATATTTCTTCGTAGCTTCAGCAACTTTGTCTGAATCAACACGCCCCTTGGGAAAGTCCACTCCGTTTGATACAACTCTGTACTCCCCTTCGTAGCCAAGAGATTTCAGGTTCTCACCAGCGCCTCTTGAAACAACCCACACCTCGTCACAGGCAGATATATTGCTGATCATGGCTTTGATGGTCTCGTTTTTTAAAAAGCCTTCTCCGACAGCCCTTGCAATATCCACATCAAACTTGGTGTGATAAGTGAAAACAATAGGAGCGCCTGTCTCATTCTGCAGTATTCTTGCCATGATGGTAGATGATGCAGGACAATGAGTATGAATAATATCAGGTGCAAATTCAGCCATCTGCCCGATTTCGCGCATAGCAAGAGGATTACCCGTCCTGTAGCCTGCTATAAAATCTGTTGTATCAAGACTTTTATAGGCAACTACCTTGTAAGGATAACCCTCGTAATCCTGTCCGGGGTATCTTGGGGTACCAACTATGACATTGGCTCCAAGATTCCCGGTGAGTATTCTTCCATAATTCATCACAACATTCGCAACCCCGTCAATTACAGGCGGGAACGAATCATTAAGCAAACAGATATTCAAAACTTTTTCTCCCCATTCTCAAAACTTTAATGCATATTCATCTGAGCCATCAGGCGTTCTATCTCATTAAGTCCTGACAGATCATCCGATGACGGTGATGAAACTGTGTGAGAAAGACTTGGATTATATCCGGGTTTCTCACTCTGCTTTTTAAAGAAATCCTCAAGTCTTTCAACCAGCTGATTCCTGTCCACTGATTTTAGTATATAATCCTCAGGCTCCAAGTCAATGGCGTTTATAACCGACATTTTATTCTGTATACCTGTAAGGAAAATGATCGGAATATCCTTATATTCTTTGTTGTCCTTCAACATTGTATAAACTTCAACGCCGTTATTTTCCGGCATTTCATAGTCAAGGAGAATAAGATCCGGCCTGTTTTCCTTAAGATATAACATAGCCTGCTTACCTGAAGTCAGCATATTAATCTTGTAATAATCCTTAAGGGATTCATGCATCATTCTCATGAATGTCGTATCATCATCCACTATAAGTATATGCTTCTTTCCGGAAACCTTAATCTTGCCGGAATAACATTTCTGAAGGGTATCCACCAGTTTTTCCACATCCACAGGTCTTTTAAACCAGTCAACTATTGCGGACTTGGGAATAAACTTTACAGCCATCTGATATTCAGATTCATCACCTATAAGAATAAGCATTCTTCTGAAATCAAGGCACATGGTTCTGAGATTCTCAAGGAATTCTTCCATGTTGTGCTTAAAGATCTCATCCCCCATGAAATAGATAATCGGGTCCATTTTGCTGACAGCAGCATCAATCGCCTGGACACTGGGCTGAACAGTAATACCGTCTATTCCGCTTTCTTTTAGCTTATTCTGAAGACCGCTTACAAAAAACGAATCCTTGGCAGTAACAATTGCAGCCTTGCGTTTTACCTTATCTGATCTGACCATATAACCTCCTAAGAAATCTTACTTAAGGATTCCTCATATTGCTTTACAGTTTCAAGTAACAGTTCATAATCCATTCTTTCAAGTATTTCTCTAAGCTTCTTTGCATTAGCTTCATCCTGAGGTGACATTTCGTATTCATCAAGCTGATCTAAAAGCATCTCTATAAGCGTGTAATCTTTTGCGTCTGCATATTCCGAGATTGTCATATATGCTTCCTTCAGCTCTTCATTACTTATCTTGCCCTTCTTTTCTTTCTCATCATTTATATCTTCCTTGCAGCTGATATAATCTCTGATGAAATCCGAATGAAGTCTGCTTATCTTTTCCTTGTCATTCTTCTTGCCTGCGTCCTCAAGTACCTGAGCTCTTACAGAAATATCATGTTCCCCTGCAAGGTTTGCCGTGCTCTTTAGGCCATGAACCGTGATCGTATAGTTTTTGATGTCATCATTCTGAAGAAAAACATCAAGTTTCCTTGCAGTTTCATCAATAGATGATATAAAGATTTTCCTTAATGATTCATTGAATCCATCTTCACTTTCAGCAGATGGCTGCTCCGTCTTTTCAATCGGATGTATCATACTCTGCGGAAGCTGACGCATCAGCTCATCTTCTATGCTTTTTCCTGTGATGGGCTTTGTGAGATATCCGTCAAAACCTGCTCTTATATACTCTGCTTCATGTTCAGGTGCCACATTCGCTGTAAGTACAACTATTTTTGAATTGACGCAGTGGCCATTTATCTGTTTTCTTATTCTCTTAATACATTCTACGCCATCCATAACCGGCATAAAATGATCCATAAAGATAACGTGGTAATACTTTTCTCTGGTCATGTTCAAAGCTTCCAGACCATTTTCCGCGGTATCTATTGATACCTTTGTATCTTTCAAAAGCTTTTGTGCCACAATCAGATTGGCAGGAGTATCATCAACAATCAGAATCTTTGCTTCCGGTGCTTCAAAGGAAGTCGTGTATACTTCTGAATTACGTTTATCCGCATCCTTAACATCAAAGTTTCCAATTGGTACATTTTCTACAATATTCTGAGGTATGGTAACTCTGAAGGATGAGCCCTGACCATAAATTGAATCAACATCTATTGTTCCATCCATCAGTGTTACAAGCTGTTTTACTATGGAAAGTCCAAGTCCTGTTCCTTCAATATACTTTGTTTTTTCCTCGTTGGCTCTCTTATACGCAGTAAAAAGATGCGGTATACTCTCATCCGGTATTCCGATTCCGGTATCCTCAACTTCATAAATCACATTGAGCATTCCGGCATCATCAACACATCTTACACGAAGTGTGATCATACCTTCTTTTGTATATTTGATAGAGTTATTAACAAGATTTATAAGTATCTGCTTTATCCTGACCTCATCTCCCATAAGCCTTACCGGAAGTTTCGGAGACAGATCAATATAGAAGCGAAGCCCCTTCTCCTGTGCTCTGATATTCATCATGCCCCATATCTCATAGAACATGTCCTTTGTTCTGTAGGGGGCTTTTGTAAGCTCCATCATACCGGATTCGATCTTGGAATTATCAAGAAGATCGTTCAGAAGATGAAGAAGTATCTTACCGGCAGACTGTATGTTTTCTGCATCTTCACGGACTTCATCGGATATTTTACTTCTAAGAATCATCTCATCAAGTCCGATGATTGTATTTATGGGAGTCCTTATTTCATGACTTATCGATGCAAAAAATATACTCTGGGCTTCGGACAGGTCTTCAATTTCTTTTTTCTGAAGCTCCGTGTGCAGTATTCTCTCCGACAGATTCCTCCTTAGCCTTAGAAGTGAAAGTCCAAGTACAATCTGTATTACAAAGAATATGATCAGGTACGGAATGGTCTGTGTAAATTCACCATTGTTCTGTGTGACTACCATTACGTAGGTATAGATCATCAGGATATCCGAGACAACAGCAATAATACAGTAAACCAGATGATCCATATAAAAACACAACGGCACTCCCAGCGAAAAGGTCATATACAGTGTCGGATCAACCATGTGCGTAGATGATGCATCAAGCCATGACACCATAATAGCCCATAAAAATGAAAGGAGTGCTATAAACGGATTAATAAAATACAGAATTTTAAATCTGTTATAAAAATCCCTTTTTACATAAGAATTGACCATTTCATAGATAATGGCCGCAACCAGAAGGACTATATACAGAACCCTGTACCTTATTGAATATTCACTGTTAAAAAAGGTATTTATAAGAAAGAATATTTCAAAGGACGCTACGATCCATGCAAGAATCGTAGCGGCATTGGCTGAGGATTTATATGCTTCAAGAAGAATCTTCTTCTGAGTTTCGTTATTTGTATCAGTAACCATATATTTATTCATGCTCCACCGGCAACTGCCTTCAGAGCCTCAAACTCGGACTCGAAAACTCCACCCATTTTTTCAAGTTCATCCCAGGTATACCAGGAGCCCGAGAGCTGTATTGCATTTATTGATACATCAGTTACCACTACCATGAAAGGCTTATGATTTATTACAATATAAGCAGTCCTGTTTAGTCCCAGGGGAGAAACAAAAGCATGACCCGTGTCGATCAGATGATTAATCTGATCCAATGTGAGGTTTTTGGTAAGCGGCATTGTCCTTAACATTTTCTGCTCCCCTAAATCAGAATAATCTACATCTTTTATTCTAAAGACGTATACCACCTTCATCAATTAAATAAATATGAAAATTCACTAAAAAAAACTGCAACATAATCCCTGTTTAGCGAGATTTGCTGCAGTCTTAACAAATGTCATTTTATTATTTAAAGTTTGCTGTAGTCGCGCTCTCCAAAGATACCTGTACCCACACGTACAAAAGTTGCTCCTTCTTCAATCGCAACTTCATAATCACCTGTCATACCCATTGAGAGTGTGTCCAGCTGTGTGCCTGGGATGTTCTCTTTTTGGAGCTTTTCAAGAATAGATTTAAGCTCTCTGAAATACTGTCTGTTTGATTCAGGATCCTCTGTGTAAGGCGCGATAGTCATAAGTCCTCGAACACGCACATGGGGAAGCTTCGCTATGCTTCTTACAAAATCAGGTGCTTCCTCCGGAGTAAGGCCGAACTTGGAATCCTCTGCGGCCATGTTAACTTCGCAGAGAACATCCATTACCAGATCATGTTTTGCTGCCTGCTTCTCGATTTCCTCAGCAAGACTCATTTTATCAACAGAATGGATCATGCAAACCTTACCGGGGAGATACTTAACCTTGTTCGTCTGGAGATGACCAATCATATGCCAGTTCAGAGGCTCTATGATCTCTTCTGTCTTATCTCTTATTTCCTGAACTTTGTTTTCACCAAATACAGTGATACCACAGTCCATTGCCTGTCTGATATCTGAAACAGGCTTTGTTTTGCTCACCGCGATAAGTGTAACTTCGCTTCTGTCTCTTCCTGCTCTGTCACAGGCAGCCTGTATTCTCTTTTCTACTTCTTCAAGATTCTGCTTAATTGACATTTTTCATCCTCAAAATATTTAATATTTATTTACTTCAAAAAAGCGAAGGGATCCTCATCAACAAGGAAATGCTCAAGCTGATATGCCGCAAGTATGGCAACATGCTCTTCCTTAAGGATTCTTCTTACCTCATCTCTGTCAGCGATAACAACCTGAATCTCCTCGCTGGGCTCCTGGAATTTGTCGGATATCTCACCTTCAGCGTAGCCAAATACCATGGACACAGATTCATCTGTCATTCCAACTGACGAAAATCTCGGTTTTTCATACATATCGTCAACCTTTAAAGGTTTAAAAGTAAGGCCTGTTTCCTCATGTAATTCTCTAACGGCAGCCTCTCTGTAATCCTCCCCTTTTTCACAAAGGCCTGCAGGAAACTCGTAGATATAACCGTCGATGGGATATCTGTACTGTCTTACAAGAACAACCTTATCCTTCTTTTCTCCATAAAGTGCGTAAATGGAGACACCATCAGCCACATTTTCATGAGTGGTTATCATAAGACCTGATTTATCCTTATTTCTTGATGCTACAAAATAATTGGACTCATGTCCCTTCTTGTTAACGCCGTTCACATGAAAAAGGTTAACAAATTTATTCTCTGTAAGCTGCTCAACACTTTTAATTGTTGCCATAACTCCTCCGTTCTCTTCGCTGAAAAAGCATTTTCCCAAATCAGTTTCTCAATATAAAAATGACTCAGATACCAAGGATTCCCTTTATAAAAATTTCAAGACCGATAGCTATAAGAATCACTCCGCCAAGTATTGTTGCTCTGCCTGCCAGCTTAAATCCGAATTTTCTTCCGATTCTGAGACCGACTCTGCAGATGATATATGTAACCGCTGCAATAATAAGTGATGCTCCAAATGCCATTAAGGCTGAATACTTCGAAATTGTAAATCCAACAGAAAGTGCATCAATGGAAGTTGCAACTCCCTGTATAACAAGCTCTTTAGCATTAACGGAGCCTTTCTCGCAGGGCTCATCGCTCTTCATGTCCCTGATTCCATCAATTAGCATCTTGCCACCGATGTAGCCAAGAAGAATCAGTGCAATCCAGGGTATAGCCTTCTGAAATGCGGTAAATGCTTCTGCAATCGTGTGTACGCAAAACCAGCCAATCATTGGCATAAGGAACTGGAATCCGGCAAATGTACCAGCAATGAGGTTCTTCCTCTTATTCTTCATTCCCGGATCTGCCAGTGCATTTGCAATGGATACAGAAAATGCGTCCATAGCAAGTCCAACTCCCAGAAGAACTGAATTTGTCACAAATGAAATTATTAAACTCATATAAACCTACCAAATTTCTATTAATTATCGCTTGCCCGACTAATCCATGATATACCAAAATTACTGCAATATCAAAGACAACATAAATATGCTAGAATATGCCTGTAAACCTATTCTTACGCGTTAAATACATAAATCCAAGAGAAGACAGAAATATGGCTATGACTTTATTTGAACAGCTGCTTTTATATATTTTTCCAAGAACAAGATTTAAATCTGCTGACAGACATATTGAAATACGTGATCAGATAGAAAACGGCCGTGCTGCAAGGGTTCTTTTGTACGATGGTATCAGGGAATCCGGCATGTATCTTGATAAATACGGAGCCCGGGACCCTCTTTTTAACTACATGAAAACCCTTAAGATCATTCTTGACCACTATCCCGGCCTTGATAATATGTTACTTATCGGAGGCGGCGGATTTGTGTTTCCAAGACTCTATCTCCATGGCCATCCTGAAAGGAAAGCAACAGTTGTGGAAATTGATGGCGGCTATGTTGAGCTTGCCAGGAGATTTTTTGATCTTGATGTAAATGACAAAAGACTTAAGATCGTAATCCGGGATGGACAAAAATTTCTAAGGCAGCAGGCTGAAAACCCGGCAGCTAAATACAGCTTTATTGTCTATGATGCTTATATCGGTGACTCTCCCAATCAGGGAATTCTATCCGAAGCTTCAATGAAATATGTAAAAAGCATTCTCACAGATAACGGAATTTATGCACTCAACATGATCAACGAAGTCCAGGACGTTATTTCAATGCCGACAAGACTGGCGGAAGCAAAGCTAAAACAGATTTTTGCTCACACAAGAGTTGTTATCTGTCCTAAAGGTGGCAATTCCATACTTATGGCTTCAGACAGACGACTATAAAAAAGTTCAATTTCTTTAATATATAATTAATAATACTCATACATCCGCTTTGTTATAATTATTGTATGAGGGGATTATGATGAATCGGCTGAACAGCAAAGATCCAGCCATAAAAAGAAGTGCAGCAGCCGGCTACGCATTCAGGCACGAAATCATTGATAATGACATGAATTCCGTTTACCTTCTTGCAGATAAGCGTATGTATGAAAGTAAGGTGAGTCGCAGATCATCCTAAAATATCGATATGCTCTCCCGCAAGAGCTTTGTTCATGCTGCGTACAGCGCAGAACTTGCCGCACATTGAGCATGTATCGTCAAATTCAGGAGCCCTGTCATCTCTGATAGACTTCGCGGTCTGGGGATCAATTGCACAATTCCACTGCTCATCCCAGTCAAATGCCTTTCTTGCATCAGCCATTTTATTATCAATGTCCATGGCATGAGGTATCTTCTTTGCTATATCAGCTGCATGAGCTGCAATTCTTGAAGCAACAATCCCCTGCTTTACATCATCAACATCAGGAAGTGCCAGATGCTCTGCAGGTGTTACATAACATAAAAATGCTGCCCCTGCTGCTCCTGCAATTGCTCCTCCAATGGCTGATGTTATATGATCATATCCCGGAGCAATATCTGTAACAAGTGGTCCAAGTACATAGAAAGGTGCTCCCATACATATCGTCTGCTGGATCTTCATATTTGCTTCAATCTGATCCATTGGCATATGTCCCGGTCCCTCAACCATTACCTGTACATCTTTTGCCCATGCTCTTTTTGTAAGCTCTCCAAGTCTTACCAGCTCTTCTATCTGGCATACATCACTGGCATCCGCAAGACATCCGGGTCTGCAGGCATCTCCAAGAGATACAGTCACGTCATATTCCCTGCATATATCGAGAATTTCATCATAGTATTCGTAAAAAGGATTCTCCTCACCGGTCATTGTCATCCATGCAAAAACAAGTGATCCTCCTCTTGATACAATGTTCATCTTTCTCTTATGTTTTTTGATCTGCTCTATTGTTTTTCTGGTAATTCCGCAGTGAAGCGTAACAAAATCAACGCCATCCTGTGCGTGAAGTCTTACCACATCAATGAAATCCTTTGCTGACAGTTCAGAAAGATCTCTCTGATAGTGAATTACACTGTCATAAACAGGTACTGTTCCAAGCATAACAGGACATTCATTCACAAGCTTTTGTCTGAAGGGCTGGGTGTTTCCATGAGAAGACAAATCCATGATGGCATCTGCACCCATATCAACTGCGGCCATTACCTTCTGCATTTCTATATCATAGTCCTTGCAGTCTCTTGAAACCCCGAGATTAACATTTATCTTTGTCTTGAGCATTGAACCGACACCTTTTGCTTCAAGACATTTATGATTCTTATTTGCACAGATTGCAACCTTACCCTCTGCAACCAGCTGTCTTATCTCCTCAGGAGTTCTGTACTCATCCTTTGCTACCTTCTCCATCTGTGGTGTGATGATTCCTTTTTTTGCTGCATCCATTTGTGTTGTGTAGTTTGTCATTTTTCATTTTCCTTTATAATTTTTATTGTATTGATCTATAACCTGACCATGTGATTGAGAGGCCCTCTTCCTCTTCCAATATCAAGGCCGTCCCTTATACATGCAGTGATATATTCTTTTGCATTTAAAACCGCTTCCGGAACATCTTTACCCAATGCAAGATTACATGCTATCGCACTTGATAAAGTACAACCTGTTCCGTGGGTATTCGGATTATTGATTTTTTCCGCCTCAAACCAGATTGGATCTTCTGTCTTAATGCAGAGGCAGTCTTCGGATTTATCTTCTGTGCAAAGATGTCCGCCTTTAATAAGAACATTACATTCATATCTTCCTGCCAGTAATCCGGCAGCTTCCTCCACTTCCTTTTTTGTTTCTATTTTCATTCCGGTTATCTTTTGAGCTTCCGGAACATTAGGAGTAATAATAGTACTTATGTTAAAAAGTCTGTCCTTCATAAAATCGCCCTTTACATCTGAAAGCAGCGTACCTGACGTTGAGGATAGCACTGTATCAAGTACTATATTTTTTGCATTATATTTTCTTAGTGTTTTTGCAACGGCTTCTACCGCCTCAGGATCAGGGAGCATTCCTATTTTTACAGCATCCGGAAAAATGTCTTCAAAAACTGTCTCCAGCTGCTTTTCAATAAACTCTCCCGGGACCTTATGTATGCCTGTTATTCCCATAGTATTCTGGGCAGTAAGTGCAGTTATAACACTCATCCCATACATTCCGTGAGCAGTTATTGTCTTTAAATCTGCCTGTATACCTGCTCCGCCACTGCAGTCACTTCCTGCGATTGTAAGTACTTTTTTCATTTCTCATCTCCGGATTCATAACTTCAGATTATCAATCGCATGTATCAGATCCCTTGCTGCAGTTTCTGTATCATCAGACTTCATGATGGCTGAAACCACACAGATTCCTGCTATTGGAATCCCTTTAAGCACATCCAGATTATCCTTATTAAGCCCTCCGATTGCATTAGCCGGTATCTTTACAGCTTTGCAGATATCATCAAGTGCCTCTGTTGATGTAAGTACAGTCTTAACCTTGGTTGTTGTGGGATAGATTGCTCCTACTCCGAGATAATCCGCACCGTCCCTCTCAGCGGCAAGAGCATCCGGCACAGTCTTCGCTGTTGCTCCGACAATTTTTCCATTACCCAAAAGGCGCCTTGCTATGCTGACGGGCATATCGCTTTTTCCAACGTGAACACCCTCTGCATCTATTGCCATTGCAACGTCAACTCTGTCATCAACAACAAGCGGCACGCCATATTTTTTTGCAATCTCATGTACCTTTGATGCAAGCTCAATATATTCTGAACAGCTTCGTTCCTTTTCCCTTATCTGTAAAAAAGTAACTCCGCCTTTTAATGCACCCTCAACCTTTGAAAGAAACTCATCTTCTGAAAGACCAGTGCTGTCTGTCACAAGATACATTTTTAAATCTTCTCTGTTAAGCCTCATATTCTGATAATCATCCTCCTTCCGTCAAAACTTTCTTCATTCAAAAGCGACAGCTCGTCCATAAGTTTTACGAAAAAGCTTCCGCTTCCTACTCTGTTCTCCAATTTCATCAGGCTTTCTTTTGCAAGCTCTCCCGCAATTCCAAAATATGCACATGCATCAGAAATAGTTTCTGCATCGCTATAACCTTTCGCAGCAGCAAATGTAGCGCATATTGTACCAAGCATGCAGCCTGTACCTGTAATTTTTCCCATTTCTACCGTTCCGTTTTTAATATAAAAAGTCCGGTTCTCATCACTAACAATATCAGTACTGCCACTCCCAAGAACCACGCACTGATATTTATCAGCAAGTTTCTTTGCAAGCCTTTTGATGTTTCCTTCTTCAAGACTGCTGTCAGCATCCACGCCCCTGCTTCTGTAATTATCATCAGCAAGTGCTCTTATCTCCGAATAATTTCCTTTGATTAAAAGAGTGCACTTCTCAGCTTCCCCACAGAGTATTTTTCTCTGTTCAAGGAGCTTATTTATGTAATCAAGTCTCAGTCTTGAACAGGCTACTCCAACAGCATCAATAACCACGGGAATCCCTTTACTTAGTGCTTCAGCAAAAGAGATTTCCATGGATTTCATACGTACATCTGAAATGTTTCCAAGATTGATAAGGAGCGCATCCGCTGTAGCTGTTATTTCCTTAACTTCCAAAGGATGCTCAGCCATTATTGGCTTTGCACCCAGTGCCAAAACAGTGTTTGCGCACTGGGTTATTGATATGGGATTTGTAATACAGTGAATTAAAGGACTCTTTCTTTTAATCTCATCGAGAATACTGATGTCACCCATTATGCTACCTTGTTTTTGTCATTATTTATTTCTTCGTTTTCTTCCAGTAAACTGCTCTGGATTTTTTTCAGTACGCCTACAGCCTCAAGACGAAGAAGCAGGATAAATGCAATACTTCCGCCGATAAGCGTTCCGCAGATAAAAGATGGAACATAGAAGAACCAGCTGAGGCCTTCTCTTCCACAGATATATGTCATAACAGGATATGACACAATTGCACCGATGATTCCGGTACCGATGATTTCCCCAAGTACAGCCATAAAGATTTTTTTACCGGAAACCTTATAAAGGATTCCTGAAAGAGCTGCGCCGAAAACTGCTCCTGTAAGCGCAAGCGGAGGGATTCCCATCACCATCATTCTTATGATTCCTATAAGAAATGCACATAAAACCGCATATCCCGGTCCCATAAAAACCGCGCAGGTAATATTGATGAGATGCGCCATTGGACACATTCCCTCAATTCTCAGGATTGGTGAAATGACTACCCCAAGTGCCACAAAAAATGCAAGCATCACCATCCTTAATACATAGTTGTTACTTTTCATACTGTTCTCCTTCCCTGACAGGAAGAACCCTTAGTTGAACATTATTTTTGCCGGATGCTCCTTTTCAGACAACAAAAAAGGAAGCTACCTGGCAAGACAGCTTCCGCAATAATTCTCCTAAATATCAGGCATCCCTACGTTGGCATTATCCAAATCAGGTTCTCGGTCGAAGGTTCTACCTTCCTCTCAGCCCGTATAACGAGCTCCCGTCTGTTTAATTTTCTATATTTTTATACATCATCCGATTTAAAATTGCAATAGATTAAATTGGTTTTTCTACTGAATGTACACAATAGCAGTGCGTCTGAAGGCCGAGATGACTTTGACAATTCCGTTGTATAGCATTCCAAAACAGAATATATAAACCAGTACAGTCTCTGATCTGATAAATACTACGCAGAAAAATGCCAGAACCAGATTGATGATTCCCTGACTCATGGAAAATTTCCAGCTCGGAGATTTTTTCCTCATGGCATCTATGCCCCTAACAATTTCAAGCACTGCGCTGAATACATTTATGAACATGAGATAAAGAGCAAGATATATTCTTGGTATATCTGAAAGTGCCATTGTGAAGAGGCCAAAGTCCAATAATATTACGCTGTAAAATAGAATGCTCTTTCCCCCAACCATATGCCTCGCCATGGAAAGGTAATAAGTAAGATATCTTAATCCTGTCACTATCATGGTAAGACTCAGTACAAAAGCGACAAATCCCAGTCCGCCCTCCGGGAAGACAATAAGAAATATGCTTATCAGTATCAAAAACAAACCACCGATAAAACTTTTTATTTTCTGCATCCGGCTCATTTTGCACTTCCTCCTGCAGATCTGCTCACCTCAACCAGCTTGATGAAATCCTTTATTCCGGCAAAGCAGGATTGTGACGCTGCGTAATAAGCCTCTCTGTATCACCGTTCTCATCCTTTATAAGTTCATAAAAATAATAGTTTGTATTGTTGATAACAAGTGAAGGTGTCCCTGCAAAGTAACTGTGAGCCCAAGTATCAGCCATTATATGCATAGCCAGTCCCACAGACTGAAGCGGCATATCTTTTGCAAGACTCTTCTTTCTTCGTAAATAAAATCAGTATGGTTTTGATCATAGTCCAGAAGCCGAAAGCAATCATTCCACTTCCTGCGATGGAAAGTTCATTCCGGCTTCGCCTTAATTCACGTTTGATATCCATAACTCACCCTTATCTTTTATCTTTTTGAAAGCTTCCCGCAATAAAAAGCAAAGAGAACTATTGCAAAAATAATTCCCGAAGGGTATCCGATTGTGGCTGAAAGCTTAAAGCCCTCTTTTGCCATAAGAATATATGTAAGACTTACAGCAGACATAAATGTTGCAGGCAGTGCAGCAATAAGGGAATAATATTTATTCTTGCTTTCCTTCAAAAGATAAGCTGCAGATGTCCACAATGAAATCATGGCAAGGGTCTGATTTGACCATGAAAAATATCTCCAGAGGACATTGAAATCAAGCTGCGTAAGCACTGCGCCTGCGCCAAGCAGCGGAATGGTTATCATAAGTCTGTTCTTTATCTTCTGCTGATCCAGATGTGTTATCTCTGCAAGTATAAGTCTTGCACTTCTGAATGCAGTATCACCGGATGTTATCGGACATACTACTACGCCGACAACTGCGAGAACACCGCCTACACTTCCCAGCATTCCATGAGAAATGTCATAAACTGTTCCCGACTGACCCATACCTGATAATGCATTATTCAGAATTTCTGTTGTTCCGTAAAATGCAACACCTGCTGCAGCCCATATAAGAGCAATAACGGATTCAGCAATCATTGCTCCGTAGAAAACAACTCTGCCCTGCTTTTCATCCGTGATGCATTTAGCAATCATAGGTGACTGGGTAGCATGGAATCCGGATATTGCTCCGCAGGCAACAGTAATGAACATGAAAGGCCATATGGGCAGTCCGTCAGGATGAAGGTCCCGAAGCTGTATTTCAGGAATTTTATATCCGCCTATAAAAATTCCGCCAAGAACACTTACTGCCATAATAATCAGAATTATTCCGAATACCGGATAAAGCTTGCCGATGAGTTTATCAATAGGCAGCAGTGTTGCAAGTACATAATACAGAAGGATGACAATTATCCAGAAAGATGCATTTAAAGACTCTGGTGTAAGCCTTGCGATAAGTGCCGCAGGGCTTGTAACAAATACTGTACCGGTGAGAAGTAAAAGAACTATTGAAAACAGTCTCATCCCCATTCTGACTTTATTTCCAAGATATTTTCCGGAAAGTTCAGCAATGGAATCACCGTTATTTCTTGAGGAAATCATTCCACAGAGATAATCGTGTACCGCGCCTCCAAGGATTGAGCCAAAGATTATCCATAAAAATACTACAGGTCCGAAACACGCTCCCATCAGCGCGCCGAATATCGGACCGGTACCAGCTATGTTCAGAAGCTGGATGAGAAAGGCTTTACCGGTGTTTAACGGAACACAGTCCACTCCGTCATTGATCTTAATGGCAGGTGTCTGTCTGTCATCAGGACCAAAAAATTTTTCAACCAGTTTGCCGTAAACCATAAATCCTACAAAAAGCACAAGTAAAGAAATAATTAGTGAAATCATCCTCATCACCTCGCTATAAAGTATTCTTTACAGATATTTAAAGCCTAACATCGTTATGTCATCAAACTGATCAGCATCAAGCACAAAATCTTTAATTTCCTGTCGAACAGCAGGAAGAAGCATTTCCATTGCAATTTCTGAGAAACCTTTATCTCGTCCTGCTTTCTGCGCAATAAGAAATCAACTTTTTTTCAGTAAGAGCTCTAAGCATAAACGAAATAAGCGCAAGTCCGATTCCTGTAAAAATGTAATACCGGCATGTGCCAGCACAAGGAGTGACATCTTAAGGATCATACTAAACATATAAAAAACCTCACTATATCAATCACTGATATCTCTGTCCAGAGCTATCTCAAATTCATATTCAGGGTATTTTTGTTTAAGTTCATTCACAACAGTGTCTTTCAGCGCTGCTCTGTCCTTTTCATCAAAGGAGACAACCATATCAAAAATAACTCGATTGTTTACTTCATCAAGGTAAAATCCATGAATCTGCTTTACATTTTCATGTTTTTTGACAAAACCTGCTATCTCTGCTCTGAGTCTTCCTGCAAAGGATCCCTCACTGTTTCTTGAATAGATTCCCACTGCTTCTATCAGTACCTTGTGTTTTTCATAAACAAGATAGGCAATCTCTCGCTCGATCTGATCAAGCCTGCTTATGGTGATGTCATCAGGAACCTCTATATGAACTGAACCAACATATCTGTCAGGGCCATAGTTGTGAAGGATAAGATCGTACGCTCCGTGCACCTCAGGAAATGACGTTGCCACAGTCTTTTTTATATCCTGCGTAAGAGTATCACTCATTCTCTCACCAAGAATCTGTGAAAGCGTATCCCTGAGCATCTCAAGACCGGCCTTAATGATAACTATGGAAATTATCACGCCAAGATATGCTTCAAGCGAAAGCCCGCTCATTATATATATTATGGCTGCAACCAGAGTTGAAGCCGAAATTACCGAATCAAGTTTTGCATCTTCACCGGATGCCACAAGAGAATCCGAATTCACTGACTCTCCCACTTTTTTTACATAAGTTCCAAGTACTATCTTAACAACTACAGCCGCAGCTACTATTATCAGTGAAGCTGTACCATAGTTTGGAAGCTCCGGACTGATTATCTTTTTAACAGATTCCACAAAGGACGTAACACCGGCATACAGTACGATAACCGAAATGATTGCCGCACTCAGATATTCCACTCGCCCGTATCCCAAAGGATGTTTTTTGTCAGGAGCCTTACCGGCAAGCTTTGTTCCAATAATAGTGATTACAGACGACAATGCATCACTCAGATTATTAACCGCATCAAGAGTTATGGCTATTGAACCGGATATTATTCCTACAACTGCCTTAAATCCTGCAAGCAGGCAGTTTGCTATAATTCCTATTATGCTTGTTCTGACTATTTTCCTGTTTCGTTCCATAAACTCCTCCGAATTTGATTAATGTGTTTATTTCTCTCATATAAAACGGAAGGTTCCAAGACGCCTTCAAGCATCTTAGAACCAACGTCTTCATAAATAGCTATAAATATTTACTTACTCCGGCTTGAATTCATCCTTGCCTACTCCGCATAGAGGACATACAAAATCTGCCGGAAGATCATCCCATTTGGTACCGGGAGCAATTCCGTTATCCGGATCGCCTGCTGCTTCATCATAAACATAACCACAAGTTCCACATACGTACTTCATAAGATAACTACCTCCTTATAATATTGTGCATTTACATATACCAGTTCTTTCATATTATTTTCCCGCGAGCGCTAATACAATTGTCATTTCTACATGGTCTTTTTTTACACCGACAATTACATCCTTTGCCAGACTGGCAACGATTGACCTCTCAAGCTCATCCCATGAAGGCTCCGCATCTTCAGAATTATCCAGTGATACTCTGTATTGCTCAAGAGTCCATGTCATCATCATTTCAGATGAATTCATTCCCATAAATGTAAAGTTTGAAACGGGATCAGATCCATATTCCTGCTGGAGCTTCATAACCTCATCATAGTTAAGAAGTCCATTCTCAATAATGTCTCCAATTTTTCCCATAAAACCTTTGGCAAGCGCATTCTCACCTGTTTTCGAAACCGACAGGAGTTCCTTCTTGGTGGAATAATTCATCTCATCAGTTTCAGCGGTAAATTTCACTCTGCACTCTCTGTCCTCTTTCTCTATCCACAGAAGCGCATCATAATCACCTGCCATGTTTTTCAGCATACCAATGGTTTCTTCCACAAGAAGTCTCACATGAAGACTATCCTTCTTACCAAGTCCTAAATCAGCGGTATACTTTTCTATAGTTGCAAGGACTTCGTTAACATCAGACTCCTTGCTGTTAACCTTAACTTTCTCCGTGTTCATAAGAAGTCACCTCTTTTATTCAACAGTAAGAATATCAAGGAATCCTGTTACTTCGAAAATCTCTTTTACTTCATCAGAAGTATTCTTTACAATCATTTCACCCTGTTTATTCATAATCTTCTGTGTTGACAGAAGCACACGAAGACCCGCACTGGATATATACTCCAGCTTGGCAATATCAAACACAAGTTTTTTAACGCCTTCAAGCGCTCCCTTAACCTCGTCTTCAAGCTGAGGTGCAGTTGTTGTGTCCAACCTTCCCTCAAGTGCAATTGTCAGCTCATCTGCGCTAGCGTTTTTTGCAATATTTAACATATCCTTCCCTCCTAAGAAATACGTTTATTTATGTATATATATATTTATGCTAACACGTAGAATGAATAATATACAATTAACTATTTATAAATTTATTATATTGAATTTATCACTTTTTCGTGAATTCCCTTTATTTCTTGTTTCAACATGAGAATATGATAAAATTACATTGTTGTGCACAAAAGCATAAACGAGGGAACCAGCTCGATTGAGCAACAGAAAGGGGAAATAAGTATGAAAAAAGTAATTGTAAAGAAACTACTAACTATGGCAACCGCTTTGTGTCTATCTTTTACATCTGCATATGCGTTTGCCCCACAAATGTCTATTGAAGTCCTGGCAGCGGGCAATTATTCCAATCCTACTACAATTCAGCCCAACACTGATTACTCTAGTGGTTGGAATAATATCAATCGTAAGTCTGATCATTGCTATAAAGTTACACTTCCGGCAGATGGAGTA
The DNA here is from genome assembly GCA_947168335.1 of uncultured Butyrivibrio sp. Classification (GTDB taxonomy): domain Bacteria; phylum Bacillota; class Clostridia; order Lachnospirales; family Lachnospiraceae; genus Butyrivibrio. The sequence goes on from CAMVLM010000044.1 coordinate 21,717, forward strand.
CTATCTGTAACTCTTATGGCACAAAATACAGAAGATATGCCTTTTAGCATCAGCAAATCTCCTAGTTTGGATCACGATGAAGTACTGGTTGGAAATACTATTTCTATTTATTCTACTAATTCGCCGGAATCGAAAACCATATCTACTGTCCTTTCCGCAGGAACATATTATCTTCCTGTTGAACACAGGTTAGGCCAGCAAACAGCTCAATACAAAATTAAAACTGTTTTTGAAAGTTTTGGATTTACAGACACTATTGACAGCTATGATTCACCAAAAACTTTATCAATTGGCGGCTCTTATACAAATGCCCTTACTGCAACAGATAAAGAGGATTGGTATAAAGTAACTGTTCCTGAAAATGGAAAATTCACTTTCAGATATTCAACAGTACATAATACTGTATCCTTTAAATTAAAAGATAGTGATCTTCATGAGATTGCCGGAAAAGACTGCTTTGCAGGTCAGGGGACTTCAAACAAAACTGAGGATGTTTTCCTTAAAGCAGGAACCTACTATCTACATGTGTCCGGACAGCCGTCAAAATACTCATTTTCAATGAAAAGCGCCACAGTTAGCCAGACTACAATTTCAAAGGCTAAAGCTGTAAAAAACAGGAAGGTTGATATAGCATTCAAGAATGTAAGTGGTGCCAACGGTTATCAGATCAGATATTCCACTGACAAGAACTTTAAAAAGAATGTAAAAACAAAAACCTTCAAGCTTAATAAAACAAAATACGCCAGTAGAAACAAGAGAATTTATACTATTTCAAAGCTTAAGAAAAACAAGAAGTATTACTTCCAGATCAGAGCTTACGTAGAAAAAAACAATGTCAAATACTACTCTAACTGGTCTAAATCAAAGAACATAAAGGTAAAGTAAACCTCAGCAACGCTTTCATTAAAATCAAAATGTGCCAATGGGAATCAATCTTCTCCCATTGGCACTCATTTTTTATAAAGCGTATTCGATTAGCAGGCGAAGCGTATTCTCAGCACCATCCCTGTGGCTTCGCTCATAACCGTGAGAAGCATACACACCTGCTCCAATAAGGCCGTGCCTTAAATCATTTCCTGATCTAAGTGTCGCTTCAACATCACTACCATAATGCGGGTAAATATCAACGGCATAATCTGCTCCTGCTTTCTTTGCTGCAGATACAAGTCCCTGCACTATTGCATAGCTGTACGGGCCGCCGCTGTCCTTTGCGCAGATTGATACCTGTTTTTCCGTACAGGTAAGTCCTTCTCCGACACATCCCATATCTACTGAAATTGCCTCAGTACATCCTTCCGGAACACTTCCGCATCCACCATGTCCTACTTCTTCAAATACAGTAATATGTGCATACAAAGCTCTCTTGGGTGTGATTTTCTTTTCTTTTATATACTTCGCAAGTCCAAGAAGAATACCTACGCTAAGCTTGTCATCAAGGAATCTGGATTTGATATATCCCGACTCCGTAACTCTTACATTTGGCTCAAAACAAACAATATCGCCTACTGATATTCCAAGCTTTTCGGTATCTTCCTTAGTTTTTACATCTTCATCAAGAACAACTTCACAGGTATCCCATTCTCTCTTTGTGTCATCATATTCTCCGTTTACATGAATTGATGCGTTATTGAGCTGAAAAGTCCCTTCGTAAATTCCATCAAACCTGGTTACCACATGAACATTTTCTGTTTCCGCATTGTTAGGATTCATTCCACCAAGATTTGTAAGCTGCAATCTTCCATTCGACTTGATTGTAGCAACCATTCCACCCAAAGTATCACAGTGAGCTTCAAGTAAAAGTCCGTCTTTTTTATCCTTGCCGGTAAGATCAACTATTACTCCTCCTTTGTTGGTCAGTGTTGCGTCAAAGCCAAGCTTTTCAAACTCTTTCTTTACCCACATAGCAGCATTATCTGTATAACCGGTAGGTGAATCGATATTAAGCAACTCAGTTGTTTCTTTAACAATAAAATCTGTGTATTTCTTGAGATTATCCTTTTTCATAAATCCAAATGTCCTTTCTTTTTTCTATGATCATAAACATCGAAGATCCGCTCCGAAAATGAATTCAAAACCACTGCTGATATTATAATCGAACTCTTGCAAACCCGTAACTATTATACCGCTATTACCCGGATTGGAAAGAATTTCTGAAAGCGGATACAAATAGGTGTCACAAAAAACTGTACTTGATTCCTTGTAGATGCGGCAAAGGGAATCGTTCCTTATGTTATAATCAGATTATAAACATCAGCTACTCTGATAAAAAAATATATAATTGAAAATAGCAAATTCATCGTCAAAAACGAATATCAAATAAATCATGAACGACAAATACAATGATAAAAACGAACTTATAAACTTAATAAAGCAAAATAACGTATCCCGATGTGATATTCCGAAAAATAGCAGTGCTGTGCTTATTCCGATAATAAAAAAGGATGATGAGTATCACATACTTTTTGAAGTGAGGTCTTCTAAGTTGTCTTTTCAGCCGGGGGAGGTATGCTTTGCAGGAGGAAAAATAGAAGACGGCGAAGCCCCGAAAGACTGCGCCGTCAGAGAATGCATGGAAGAATTGTTTCCGGGAGACAAGTCATCCGATCATATAGAGATCATCTGCTCTCTTGCCCCGATGTTTGGGCCTGCAGGAAATATTGTTTATCCCTTCGCAGGTTTCCTTCATGATTACAATTATTCATTTTCTACTGATGAGGTGAAAAAAGTGTTCTCCTACCCCATTTCATTTTTTGAGGAGCACCCACCTGTGATATATCCAATGGAGAAGCGAACATTTGCTCCGGAAAACTTCCCGCACAGGCTCGTAAGCGGCTCTGACAAATATCAGTTCCATGTACAGCATTACAATATGTGCGTTTATGAAGATACATCTCCTGTAATCTGGGGGTTTACCGGCAGACTACTTAATGAGTTCATGGCGCTTCTCAAGTAGCCACATTCATAAATATTCCAAAATCAAACATAGAAACCAGTATTTTCAAATTTACATGCATTCAATGCTTCACAATAATACCACCACCGAGGACGATTTCTCCGCCGAAAAGTACGCCGAACGGTCCGGCGGTGATTGCTCCCTTAGCCCCCTCAAACACTATTTTTGCTGTGCCGTCTTCAAAGATTCTGGCTGTGGCAGGCTGCTCTTTATGTCTGTATCTGACTTTAGCGGTGCATCTGAATTCTCCTGCAGGTACTTGGCCCGTTATCCAGTTGAAATCCCTGACATCGACTTCTTTCTCAAAAAGGTCACTGTTGTCTGAAAGAACAACCGTATTATTCTCAACATCAAGCTTTGTTACATAAAGTCTTCTGTCAGCGGGAACTCCCAGTCCTCTTCGCTGGCCGATGGTGTAACCGATAATTCCGTTATGCTCTCCAAGCACATTGCCGTCAGCGTCGACAATTGGCCCCTTGGGATAATCTTTTTTTCTGTATCTCCGGATCATTCCGGCGTAATCACCATCCGGTACAAAGCAAATATCCTGGCTATCACTCTTGTGTGATGTCACAAATTCCTTATCATCAGCCATCTGTCTTGCTTCAGTCTTGGTTTTGTCACCCAGCGGGAAAACCGTATGTGAAAGCTGTTCCTCTGTGAGGTCATAAAGGACATAGCTCTGATCCTTGCTAAGATCCTTTGCCTTCTTAAGATAAAAATGTCCGTCCTTTTCTTCTATGCGGGCATAGTGACCTGTGACAATATAGTCGCAGTCCAGCTCCTTCGCCTTCTTATAAAGAATATCGAATTTCAGATATTTATTGCATCTGATACACGGATTCGGAGTTTCGCCCCTTTCATAGCTGCACACAAAGGGCTCAATTACGTTGTCAATGAACTCCTTTTCATAATGAAAAATATAATAGGGAATACCGATTTTCTCAGTGACAGACCTTGCATCTTCAGTGTCCTTAAGGCTGCAGCAGGTACCAAAGAGGTCCTCACCGATCATATCATTCTCATACAGCCTCATGGTGCATCCGATACAATCAAATCCTCGCTCACTCATAACAAGTGCTGCAACGCTGCTGTCCACTCCGCCACTCATGGCTATAAGTGCCTTTTTTCTCAGGTTTTTGTTATCCATACAGTACTCTTTCTTTGTGTAAAATCATATTTACGTTTGCTTTTGCATTTAAAATAGTGTTTATGATTTTATTATATATTATTTATCAGAATCTTATATAAATCACGGTTCTTTTAGGAATCGTACATAATTTAGCAAAAATTAAAGTC
>CAMVLM010000045.1 GCA_947168335.1 uncultured Butyrivibrio sp.
CATCAGATGTTGACCATGTAACGTTTCTAGCTGCGCTACCATAAGCATTAACTGTTGCTGTAAGAGCTGTTGTCTTGCCTACAGAAATCTCATTTGTTCCTGTAACTGTGATAGACTCAACACCATTAACCTCAACGTTTGCTGTAGCTGTGAAGCCACCGTCAACTGTTGTAACTGTGATTGTAGCCTTGCCGGGCTTAACTGCTTTAATTACTATGCCTGTAGTTGTGTTTGTTCCAGCTATTGCGGCTGTTGTAGCAGGATCTACTATTACAACTTTCTCATCACTTGAAACGATGTCAACGTAAGGGATCTCTGCACTTACAGCAGCGTCAAATGTTATACTACTATCAATCTTATTATTTGCACCAAGTGCATTGTTAGGTGTTACTGTTGCATAAATTGTAGCTGTATCATTTATGTTTGCAAGAATAACATCAGTAAGATCAAGAACAACACCAGTTGCTTTAACTCCATTTTCAGTTCTTACTGTAATCGGAGCTGACCAGCCTACTTCATTATTTGCTGTTATAGCAGCAATGTAATATACACCAGGAGTACCGGCAGCGGCAAGACTAATTTTAGCTCCATCAGAAGCTGCAGCAGCCTTGATTCCCGAAGCAACAGTTGCCTTATTCCACACTTCATTATCCGTTCCATTATCCACAATCACGGTAGCTGCATCATAAAGTTTTTCATTCTTTTTAAATGTATCATAATCTTTCTTAGAAACTATTCTAAGTCCATTTGCTGCAAGTGATGTGAGCTTCTTTCCATCTGAATTTGTAATTGAAAGAACATCAACATCACTCTGAGCCTTACCTGTCAATATATATTCTGTCTTTTCGGTTGAAACATTAAGCGCATCCTTAGCAGCAGAAATAGTAACAAAACTCTTTGTGTTTATCTTACCTGCTGATGTTGCTGTCCAAGATGTTGCTAATGCCTTTGTATAATCAGTAGCACCTGCATATGCTGCTTCACTTGCGAATACAGCAACGCCGACAACTGTTGTGCCTGCAACATAGTTAGTCTTTAATGCAATATCCTGAGTACTCAAATGATCCAAATTAAAGAATTCAACCTGATCAGTTTTATCTGTAATCCAATGGTTCGCATTGTTACCAGGAGTACCTGCATCATACGCAGTTCCCTTTACCTTAAATGCATTAGCATCCCAAGCAGTTGCAGCAGTTGTCAGCCAAGCATTTGCATTTCCACTTTCGTTTCCAAGGAGCCATACATAGTACAACTTACTTGTATCAATACTTGTAGAAGTTGTAGTAAAGTTAGCTGTAAGGGTCTTCCTTGTATCTCCATCCTTAAATGAAAGTGAAGCAGGAGAAATTGTTACTGTGGATGTAGGAGCAGCTTTTACAGTAACTTCTAGTTCTCCAACACTGTAATAGTGCTTAGCACCATCATAAGTGTCGTTCGCTACAATAACTTTTGCCTTGCTATCCTTTTTCAATCCAGCAACAGCTGTTAATGTAGCTCTTGTTCCAGAGCCAGATACTGTCAATACATTTTCATCACTGGAAACCCATGTATATGTTGATGTAGAAATTGTCTTACCTGCATCTAAATCCGGAACTACATCAGCGTATACACCAACCTTGCTTGCGTTACCATCAGAACTCGTCAGGGTTACGCTAGAAAGTGATTCTGTTTTAGAATCATTCAAGATTGTGAGTGTACCATTACCAGCAACCTTAGTAAATACTTTATAAGTATCTGACCAGTCGCTTCCAGTCTTTTTAACTCCATTGACAGCCCATGTTGCGGTTACAACAACGTTATCATCTGCAGCCACATTTTTAGAAGCACGTAAAATTGCACTAGCACCATATCCAATCGGCTCGATTGTATAATCTCCCGCTGTATCACTCGTAGACCAAACAATAGTATTATCAGCATCTAAGGTAGGGGTCGTATCCACAACAGGGGTTCCACCATTCGCCGCAGTGTTATCGTTTGTAAATCCAGCATATAAATATATATATGAATTAGCATATAGTGTTCCATTTCCAGGAGTTTGGTCCACCAAATCAGCAGCAACCGGTGTGGCACCCGCCGGAGCAGTTTTTGAAATAGCCAGCTCTGTAGTATCAGCTACTACACTCGCAGTAGCCGCATGTGCTACTATAGCAGTAAACGGTGCTACAGCCACAGCACTTAAGTTACTTACGGCCAATGCTCCCGCAAGAGCGAATGACCATAACTTCTTGTTCTTCTTCATTCAGTTTACCTCCATCATAAGAAATATAAGAAAAATGTTTCCCCGTTCCTACACGGGTTGTTGCTATTTTGCATATACCTTGCGTATATAATGCAAAATACTTGCAAAAATATTGTAACTTCAATGTACCACAAAAAAAATCATTAATCATCACAAAAACGGCAAAAAATTCCCGGTGGAAATTATAAACAAAATAAATCCCGTAACCATGCAGATTACGAGATTTCAGTTTATAAAAAGTTTAGATTTAGTTTTTAACAAGCCCATTCCACGGACACCAAATGAAGTCAAAAATGACAATAGGTAATATCAATGGAATAGGCCTGTTTATCTAGGTCTTTCAGGCTTCTTCATCAGATTGCAAAGATAAGTCTTCATCTACGTTTTTAAGTGCGTACTCAAAACATTGAATTACGACTTTATTGACAGAGGTATTGTGATTCTCTGCCAATGTAGTCAACATCTGATTTATTTCGTAAGCGCTTTTTACTCCCCCGTAGTTACGGGGGTATCTTTTTGCCATAAAATAGATCTTGTAAGATAGAGCTACACTTCAGCTATGCTATACTGCTACACCATGATGATACATTATGTGTAGTAAACGTCTCACATTTCTTCCAGCCACTGTGTAGTAAACGTATCACATTTACAAGGGGGATTCGCATGACAAAGAAAAGACTGAGTAACGAACAATGGCTTTGCCTGATCCAGGACTGCCGTAGTAGTGGCTTGACTGACAGAGCATGGTGTACCCTGCATGACGTTCATCCTACATCTTTCTATAGAGCAATTAGACGGTTTCGGGAAAGTGCCTGTTCCATACCAACCAATAGCCACGCTGGGACGTCACTGCCGCAGGAAGTTGTTGAAATCGCTTCAATTGACGAGAATGGAAGATGGAGAATGCCAAGAGGCTGACATGCGCAGATCATGTAAGGCGTAAATGGTTTGAGGCAATCAGAAATAAATCAGGACCATTGAACTATGAAGACCCTGCTGTTGTAGGCTTCATGGCCATAAATAAAATATATCAGGAGGAAGCACTGCTGAAAGGCAAAGATCCTGATATCATAAAGGCTGAACGGTTGAAAAAAGAAAAGAAAAACTGGGATGCCTTTAAGAAATGGTATGAAACCCTTGATCCTGAACTTTACCTGACAGAGCTTTTGGAACATGCCCGAGACTTTAAAGATGAGCCTGCACGGGCAGCCGAGTATATGCCATGGACTGAAAAGATGCAGACAAGGTGTAGACATAAGACCAGGAAGGAAGATCTAGGTCAGTAGGATTCCTGCCTACATGAGATCAAACTTTCTCGAAATTTCAAAAGGCCACCGGGAAGGCTTTATTTTTTAAAGCCACTCCGGTGGTCTGGTTGGTTATGAACGGGGGTACAAAAAGCGCTTAGGGTAAGACTATAAAATTGACAAAATAAAAAAGGTTCACAATAATGTGAGCCTTTCTCAATCAACAAATCCTATAATTCTATATAAAGTTTTCAATCTCGATATCCCCCTAAATGATATGAATTACTCCAGATCGCTGTCTTCGATGTTGTCCAAAGCGAATTCAAGGCATTGAACCACGACCTTATTCATGGAAGTATTATTATCTCTGGCAACTTTATCCAGTGTATCAATTAGTTCTGTAGGCAATCGAAATGTCTTCGTTCCATATGAATCGTATTCTTTTTGAATTGTAAGTGTTTTTTCTTTTTTCATACATCTCCTCTTAGTTAGCTTATTTATTAATGGGAAGCCCAGGTGCTTTGCCTGAGCTTCCCATTTACTCTGTGTAGGAACATGAGAAATTAAATGATGCTATTTGTTAATCAAAAATTTTAGATTATTTAATCTTAACGTTCTTGTTAACCTTCTGAGCAGCCTTAACGATTCTCTTGTAAACTGCACTGCCCTTCTTAGCGCCCTTAATCTTTACAGATGTAAGGTTCTTAGCACCCTTGAACATATTGATGTTAATGTTAGAAGCCTTCTTGATGTTAGAAGCATCAATTGTTACGTTCTTAACCTTCTTACCAGTTACAGCCTTAGAACCGATCTTTGTGATCTTGTAAGTCTTACCGTTGATCTTAACAGTCTTCTTGATAGAAACTGACTTAGCATTCTTTGTCTTTGTAACTGCTACAGATGTTCCATCCTTCTCAGCCTTGTAAGTAATACCAGTCTTGGAATCCTTAGCTGTCTCACCAGCCTTGATGCCTTCGTCCTTTGTAGGAGTTGTCTGCTGGCTACTTGAAGATGATGAAGAGCTGTCATCCTTCTTGGAATCATCCTTCTTAGAATCATCCTTCTTCTCTTCTTCCTTCTTCTCTTCGCCAACAACGGTTACCTTAACTGCTCCATATGCATTGTTTCCATAATAGCCACGAACTTCTACTGTTCCAGCTGCAATACCTGTAAGTGTTGAACCTTCAATACTAGCAACTTTATTCTTGTATACTCCATTTGCATCAGCTGTAACGCCAGCTATCTTCCATGTAATATACTTCTCCTGAATAGAATCCTCACCATTTTTTATTGTTGCCGTTGTAAGATCAAGTGTTTTGCCTACGTCTACTGTATTTTCTGCAAGACTAACTGTGAGTTCGTTGCTTACTGTAATATTAAATACTGGAAGTCCGATATCAGTAGCATGTAATGTATTTACGCCATCAAGCTTGACTGCGGAAATACTCAGTGTACCAGCACCAACCGCAGATGCTGTAGCTGTAGTACTCTTTCCATCAACTGTTATTACAGTACCATCACCAGTCCATTCTACATACTTATTATCTACTGTTTTTCCGTTATATGTTACTTTAATCTTTGTCAGATCGATTTCTTTATCAATAAATAATTCACTTGGACCTCCAGATGCATCAACTGTATCATTGTCCACTGTTAGCGCTAATGTCTTTTTAGAAACAAAATATGAATTTGATGCAGCTATATAACCAACAATCGTAAAATTAATATTCTGTGTTAAATCAATCTGAGTATTAGGTGCCAAAATATCTAATGTAACAGTAGCATCATTCGCACCATATGAACCCGGTGTATTAGTAACCCAACCAGTATTATCTACAACAAAATCAGTTGCGGCAGCTCCACCTGCTCTAGCATCAGTTTCATCATCATATGTAGCAAAAACATCTAATGTGCCGAATTTACTGAAATCTACACCTGAAGCAGATGTAAATGTTACTGTAACTACATCTTCTCCATTGATACCATCTACTGATAATGCATCTTTTACAGTAGTTTCTGTTCTCTTATCAACACCAGCTGCGCTATATACTGTTTTAGTTCCCTTCATTGTAAAAGTATTAGGTGTTTTAATAACTACTGGATACTTCTGTGATGCGGTATATGTATCCTTGGTAGCTGTAACAACCTTAAGATCAACAGTAAGCTGAACAGTTGTAGGAGTTGTAAGTTTTTTACCAGCTGCCGTAATTGCTAAATCCGGTACTCCTATCGAATCTGTCAAATTGGTTATATTTCCTGCATCTGAAATGGTTTTCTTTGTAGCATTTCCATCAAATATTACATTAGTATTATCTGATAACGTATATGTGACAAAGTATTCACCACCATCAAACTGAGCAGCTACCGGTGCTTTAGTATCTAATAAGAGATGTCCAATATTAACATCATCAACAACCTCTCCCACCTGACCTGGAGCTGGATTTGTAGGATCAACAGCAAGAGCTATTTCTGTTTCATAAGCATCATCAGTATCTCCTAATTCACCATCAGTTGCGGCCGGAACACCATTACCATCTTTACAAAGAGCAAAATACATCTTTTTCTGATCGCCAATAACTGTAAATGTAATGGAATCCTTCTTGTTAGAAGCGGTTGCAGATATTGAAGGTGATTGATTCATAGCAATCAACGCAACTGTTACTTCAAAAGTTTTTGCTTTAGGAACTGAACTATCTACTGATAAAGCACCAGTATTTTTGTCAATAGTAATTTTAGATGCACTAACATCTGCAGCTGCTTTAGCTGCAGTAAGTGTATCATTTGCACCACCCATAGCAGTAACAGCAGCTATAACAGCAGCCTTCTCGCCACCATCAGCTATACCAGTCACACCAGCAGCTGCATTTATAATTGCTGCATTCGCAGCAGTAATTTGAGTATAATCGCCAACAGCAGCAATTGCAGCAGCTCTATCTCCAACTGCAACTCCAGCTAATGCTGCATCCAAATCGTCAGCAGCTGCATCAACAGCTTCTTTTTCTAATAGACCTGTTGATAAACCGCCTACTTCAGTCACTCCAAAATACAGATATTGAGACTTAGTATCCAAAACCTGCGCAGCATGTGCACCTGAAGTCGTTATTACTGTTGATCCTCCAGGGCTTATACTTGTATCTGTATTGGTAATTTTAACTGTTGTAAAAGCATTATCTTCTGCAGCTTGTGCCACAATATTGCCAATTGGTGCAACGACTACACCAAGATTGCTTACCGCTAAAGCACCTGCCATAGCGAAAGCATACAATCTGTTGTGTTTCTTCATATATTGTACCTCCATCATAAGAAATAATTGTTATCCTCGTTCCTACACGAGGTGCTTGCAAATTGATATCACAAATGATGTCATATCCGCTTGCAAAACGATTACAATGTGAATATAGCACAATAATTTTTATTAATCATCAAAAAAACTGTAAATTTTTTCGCTATGAAATTATAAAAAAAATAAATCCCACAACCATGCTGATTGTAGGATTATCGTTTATAAAAAGTTTATATTTATATGCGTTTATGCGTATATTTAGACTTATCCATTTATTACCCGACTCTTATAGTTGCAAGAATAGCCTTGTCAGACTCAGAAGGGCTGTGATGCTTTCTTGGCATCACTCCTTTATATTTTAATCACAAATTGTATGCAATTCATAGCTTTGAAGTATAAATACCCGATGTGGAACCTCAGTCCACAATATCATTGAGATTGCAATTAAGCACTCTTGATAAGGAAATTGCCTTGTCTAGGGAAGCTTTGCTCAGGTCTTTCGCACCGATTTCATATTGCTGCAATGTTCTTATGTTCACCCCTGATGCGTCTGCCAATTGCTTTTGTGACAATCCCAGTCTATTTCTGTATTCCTGAAGCCGTATGTAAGCTCTGTTATTTTTCGAAAATGCTTCGTCTATAACTACATAAGCTTTTTCTTCAGATGCAGTGTGAAGTGCAGGATATGTATTTAAAACATAATCCACAGGTACTTTATTTATTATACAGCTAAAGGATTTAGCCTTTTTCCATTGATAAAATGCAAGTATGTAACCGCACCAGTAGGTTTCACCGACATCATAAGAGCATACCGGTTCCATCCACTTCTCTTTTTTATAGCCACATTGCTCTGCCACTCTGATGAAGAGTTCAGTTCCGGAAAGGCCTGATATAACCTGGGGATCACCTTTTTCAAATCTTTCCGCATACCCGCTAATAATAAACATCCTGAAAATATCGTCAAGTGAAAGCTCTGGCGCTGCAAGCGATGCATATTCTGCATATTCACCCAGATTCATCATGGCATCCTGTAAGTATAGTTCAGAATAGGATGTTGTATTAATCATATTTTGCCTCCTCTTCTGATGAGTTCATTTAAATATATGCCGTTATTATCTTCTATCTCCAATAGTTTCCGGTATGCTTCTCTTGCATTTAAATCTCTGCTTTTTCTATTCAGAAAGTACATATTTCCATCAACGGGATCAGCACCTTTAAAAGCAAGCCGTTCGAACGCTTTCTTACTTTTTATGAATACCTGATATCCCAAATCTCCATATTTCATCGCATGTGATATCTGCTCAAGTGTAATGGTGTTACTTAGAAAAGCTCTGGAAAATGTAAAATATGAATCATCTGCTCTATACCCAATAATCACATCAAATGAAGATGTATCTATGAGATAGTTTTTTAGAATATATTCTGCGCCTCTTTTTTCTATAGGGCTTGAATAACGCACCTTCCGATTATTTAGTAGAATAGCAATCCAATGAAGCACATCAAAATCTTTGTTTAATTCCAATATATTGAGGGCTTCATCCTCTAATTCATAACTGTTTACAAATCCGCCATTCTGATCTATTGCAGCCCATTCACGAGCAAGTTCTATATCCTCGGTACATTGACACTCCCACAAGCTAAAGCTTGATGGGATTCTTGCTTCAACCACCACGGTTATTGTCACACTCTCCGTAGAAAGCAGTTTTCCCAACGATGTCCACAAGCGTTTGGTTCGGCATAGCCCATGCCTACCTTGTTATTCGTTAAGCTGTCATACGAAGTGACAGACCTTTTTCTAGTATGTTTTTAGCAGCATTACCATCACGATCATGGTATGTGCCACAAACAGGACATTTCCATTCTCTGATGCTGAGATTCTTAATATCAGGATTCTTATATCCACAGCAACCACAAGTCTGACTGCTTGGATAGAATCTTGGAACTTTGATTATCTCAGTACCATAGAAGGCAGATTTGTACTCAAGCATATCAAAAAACTTAGACCATGAAACATCACCGATTGATTTGGCTAGTTTATGATTACGAACCATACCTTTTACATTAAGGTCTTCAATGCAGATGATTTGGTTTTCTTTCACCAGCTTTGTAGATTCTTTATGTAAAAAGTCATTACGCTGATTTGTAATCTTTTCATGGATTCTTGCAACTTTGATACGCTGTTTATTCCAATTAGATGAACCCTTAACCATCTTGGAAAGTTTATGTTGTTCTTTAGCGAGCTTCTTTTCAGATTTGTTAAGGTTCTTAGGATTTGGAATGGAGTGGTCATTACTGTCTGTATAGAAAGTCTTGATGCCAACATCCAGTCCTACCATACAACCATCATTGGAATAGAACACATCAGGCACTTCAACATTAAGTACGCAGAAATATTTTCCGCTTGGTGTCTGTTTAATAGTAGCATTATTTATCTTTCCATTAACAGGCATGGAAATTTTGGCTTTAACGTAACCAAGTTTAGGGAGCTTGATGTATTTTCCTGTAACTGAAATATTACCGCCAACATTTTGTGTGCGATAGCTTTTGTTGTGATTATGCTTTGATTTGAATTTAGGAAATGATGCTCTTTTTGCAAAGAAGTTCTTGTAAGCTTTATCTAAATCTCTCAGAGATTGTTGTAAAGCAATAGAGTCAACTTCTTTGAGCCATGAATATTCTTCGGAGTGTTTCATATTAGTGAGCATGGAATTAGTTTCCTTATATCCAACAGAATTACCATTCTTGTATTCTTCAATACGAAGTGCAAGCCCAGAGTTATACACAACTCTTGAACATCCAAATGTTTTTTGGATAATGTTTTCTTGTATTCTGTTTGGATAGATTCTAAATTCCATCCCTTTTAGCATTTATCATTTCCTCCAACTGGATCACTCTGGTTATTAACCAAATCACATAATCAGGTGTTTTGCGCGTACCCTGTTCCCATGTTTGTAATCTTTATTCATAGGATAGAATTATATCTTGTTTATCTCGCTTAGGCGAGATGATAATTTAGCAAAACGGCTTTCATCCTCGGAGCTGAAGCTCCAAGGTTTTCAGCCGAGAGAGGATTTATAAAAAAATCCCCTCTGAATCCTTTTCAGACTCAGAAGGGCTGTGATGCTTTCCTGGCATCACTCAGGCCATTAAGAATGCATAAATCATTCTGGCATTATTGTAGAATGGAGTATCCAAAGGGTCAAATTAAGATTTTCTTAAGTTAGATGAAAATACCCAAAACCAATCCGGGTAAGGACTGGTTTTGGGTATTAAAAATGGTGATGTTTTTCTACAATATAAGGTCTTAAACAGTTTCTTTTATTTTTTCATCTGCTTTTTCAAACAATGCATCGATTTCAGCATCTGCATACGTACTATCTTCCATGATGTCTTTTCTGATATCTTCATCAGAAATGCCATGCTTTCATATAGAATCTGGTTACCTCCGCATTTTTCTTTGCATTATCAGGTATTTTAATGTCCCAAGGTGTTACTTGTTATGGCTGCTGCCTTTGCTGCAATTGTGTTTGTTGAAGCATAAAGGGAGCTTGTAGGTGCAACCGGGCTCATGAGTACTTTTCCGGTACCGCGGTAGACATTTACGAGACCTTCTCCACTTACTGCAGATCCAATCAGTGTTTTGGTTGATCTTTCTACAGTGAAGTCAAGATTTGATGACCAGCATACAGCAAGGTTTCCATCAATTTTTAAGGTGTCGTTTTCAAGCTCAACTTCAATTAGTTCATTGTATGGAACATTGCTCTCAAGGGCAGCGATTCCGCTTCCGGAAAGGCTAAGGTTGAATAAACCTTCTCCGCCCAGAGCTGCTGATGAAAGATTTTTTCTTGATACGACTGTGTTTTTAACCGATCCGGAGCATGCATAAAACATTCCGTCCTCGATTGTAATGCCTGCTCCCCAGGATGCAACATCAACAAGGATTATGAATTTGTATGTAGGCTCAAGTACAAGCCATCCATTTCCAACATACTCGGGCTTTACTGCGGACTCCTTTGTAACAGCTCCTTTTACCATCTTTCCGAAGAGATCCCCCACTCCCTTAATTCCGGAAGTAGCCTGAACATTACCTGCCATCCACTGCATTGCACCAGCCTGGACTACAGCGGAGTTGTTTTCATTTATCTCAATAACAACCTGTCTTCTATGCACTCCCATTTTGCTCATGAAATATTCAGTCGTTGCATTTGCCGGGGAAACACTGGAGTCCTGCATGTACTCCAAAACATGAAAATTCCCCATATTACTGACAAATTTTCTTCCTTCGTTCTCGAAATTCTTAATGTTCATTTTTCCCTCCTGGTTATTGGTTTTTAAATTTTTCTGCTATTGCAGCAAGTTCACTTGTATCAAGGGTCAAAACATTTGAGGTGAAGATCGTTTTAACAAGCCATGCAAGGAAAACAAATACAAGCACCGGTATTACGCAGGCTGTCACGATCATAACAGCAAGTGATTCCAGTAATCCGCTAAGGAATGTGGTGACTTTTTCCACTGTGCTGTTCTTGATAGCTTTTATCTCTCCTAAAATTCCCTCGTCTGATTCTCCTTCTATGTCCAGTTCATTGTATTCTTCCACAGTATTATTTACCTTTTCAGCCTGTGTCTGATATACCATGTCTGACAGTTTAACGCTTGCCGGAACAATCAGGAAAATAATCATTCCTATAAATGCTATTTTTCCAGCGATTGTTGCCCAATTCTTTTTTTCAAAGATGACCGCGCCACATAAAATCAGGCACGCAAGCGGGATAAACAGTGAAAAGGTTACATAACCGGTAACTCCTATCATGAACTTTTCCAGGTATAGTGCGCTAAGTATAAGCAAAAAGTATTTAGCCAGTTCTGCAAGCTGCTCCGCGATTGGAGTGCACATATCTCCGGGAAGAAGTGACAGTGTAGCTGATGTAGCTGCAGCTCCTCCTGAAAGCGTCATAACTGTGGTTATCTTTTCATCTGTCTGCTCTATTGAGTGTGTATGATTCTGCGGATTAGCTGCCCACGGTGCTATTTTGGTAAATGATAAAATTGCTATTAATGCCAAAACCGTTACAAGCGTTAGTTTTCTGATATTCATGACAGCCCTCCTCATTCAAACTCAATCTCATAGCCTGATATCTGTGAAAAGTTTTTGATAAAACTCTGCACCAGGGTCTTTGCCTGTTCGTCCGATCTGTCAAGAATTCCGCTATCGAGCGCTTTTTGTCTGGCAGATTTTTCAAACTGGGCCAGCGACATATTATAGTCCTCAAGTTTAAATGAATTCCATAATGATTCTTTTTCTTCATAAACCTTGAAGGTGTCCTTATCGATAGTGACAGCCTGAATCTCGGATTCCGGAAGTTTCACTTTTATTGTCTTATTAGTATCGTCTTTGCTGACACTGATCTTTTCAAAATCAATTCCTGCCGTGACTGCACCATCATAGCTATATACAAATTCTGAAGATGATGCTATACCCAGGATTTGTTTTTCTTTTGTATAAGTCTCCACCTGCGTAAAATAGTATTCCTGGGTTATAAGGAATCCCATATTTGAAAGCCCATCCTGTATTGTTTCTGTACTGATCGTAATCTGAGTTTTATCTTCCTTTGGCTTAAGTGTTGCTATCTCTGTTTTTACAGCTGTTTCTTCAGGAGTATTATTCTTGTCTTTCACATAGTCAGCCACAAGAATGATCATTGCTATAACTGACACCACGATAATAACAAGACACACAGCCTTCTTAATGCTGTCAAAATGCTTCATGGCAGGCCTCCATTTCTATTTGGGATATTCATGCCCATTTGGTTATTTATATTTTAACCCATTTAAAGCATTTGTCCCAATTTGAATACATATTTTGTTTGTAGTAAATTCCGGGAATTATTATAATTAACTTAGAATATCTCTATGATTTTCTAACCGAATATCGCAAGGAGGTGCAGGATATGTGCACAGTTGAATATTATGAGCAGTTGCATAACGATAGTACCCGCCAGGAAGGCTTTGATGAAGGATATAACACCAGCCAGAAAGAGATAATTACTAATGCTTTAGATAATGGCCGCACTCCTGAACAGATCTCCGACTTTACCGGTATTGATTTGAAGATTGTTCAGGAAGTTGCAGATAAGCATATTAATGAGAACAGCTGACAAATCTGAGGCACTTTTCCTCCGCTTTGTCTCTGTACGTAATAAAGAAGGTTGAGGAATCAATTCTTTTTAAGTTGTTAAGAATTCTCTCCTCAAGTTTCTTGTCCAAAGAAGAACTGAACTCTTCCAGGATATAAACCGGACATCTTTTCAGTAATAATCCCGCCAGGGAAATCCTTGTTCTCTGGCTGCCTGTCAATCTCACATCCGAATCATTTCCGACGATAGTATCATATCCATCCGGAAGATCATCGATGAACTCGTCCAGACATGCTATCTTAGATACCGCACGAATCTCAAAAGCGGTAGCATTGGGATTTCCCATCAGGATATTTTCTAAAACCGAAGCATTTATGAGATTTCCTCCCTTGGGCATATATCCAATTTTTTCCGCCGAAACGGCATTTCGATACAGCTTATGATTGTAGTTTTCTCTCATATAATAAATTCCCTCTATAACATGCTTCATCAGATTCATTACTATTATTCAATGTCTGCGCTTTCCCAACAAGGGACAGTGCTGTACACATCATTTGACAATTATGTCCCCTTTTAATTTTTTCTCATCAAAAAAATGCATTTTATTCAGATAAATACTGAATTTTCCCTCATTGACGCCCCCTGTAATATCACTTAAAATCAATTATTATGTATTGGGCAGGGCTATCATTATGGATACAAACTTTAACAGCATCCTTAAATCATTTCGCATAGAAAAAAGCATAACTCAGAAAAAGTTATGTAATGGTTTATGCAGTATCAGTATGCTTTCACATATAGAAAAAGGTGACAGAATACCGGACTATGCCCTTCACATGCGCCTGTATAAAAGGTTGGGATTAGGTTCAGGGCGGCTCATACACTTTCTTTCTCCAAGCGAATATGAATTATGGTCACTGAAAAAAGAGCTCATCAGAAAAATCTGCTTTGAAGAAAGCATGGACAATTCTGCCCTGATGGACCGTTTATCTGATGCAATTCCCTCAGGTGATGTGATATCTCTCCAATTCATTCATGATCTGAAAGGTCAGAAATTCATACAGGAAAAAAACTATAAAGATGCATTTGCAGAATATGAAAAGGCAATCAGCCTCACCATGGAAGGCATAAATGAAGATAACCTGTCTGAATATGCCATTGCGCCTTTGGAGTACTACTATCTTCTTATGCGGATAAAATGTCAAAGCCATCTTAGCTCTGCAGGTGACCGCAAGATTAGCCATGCCTATCGCAAGATTCTTGCCAATATAGAAGGATCAACGATGGATTTGTCCACTTTGGCCGAAATCTTTCCGCTGGCAGTTATGGAATACATCAATTTCCAGATGAAAGATGAAGATTTTAATCCTGCATCTGTTCTTTCTCTTATTGAGCGAACCATTAACCTTCTGCAGGAATCATCAAGAACCTATTTCCTTAGTGAGCTTATGGAGATAAGTATTCAGATTTATAAAAGCAGTCCCCAGAAGTCTGCTTTACTTGAAAAGGCCGAAACCATTCTTTCTGCTCAGAATATTATCTGCTCAGCAGCAGGTATAGAAAACACGAGGACACTTTCTCCTTTTTATTTCTATGCAGATGAAAACTGTCAGAATATCTCAGATGTCATTAAAGAGCGACGGGTTCTGATGAAGATCACACAGGACAAATTATCAGACGGAATCTGCAGCGCCAAGACTCTTCGAAGAATAGAGCAGGGAGCTGTTATCGGACATAATTTTAATTTGTCCCTTCTCCTTGAACGGATGAATATATTCGACTGCAACCAGTACGATGACTGCATATCCGATGATTGGAATATTTTAAGCCTTTCACATAAACTCAGGTCTGCCCTGCACAATAATGACAGTTACCTGCAAAAGGAAATATTCTACGAATTAAGGGATTCTATTGATAATAATCACCTGATGAACAAGCAGACTCTGAGCCGCAGCTATGCCATGATTCAGTTAAATGACGGAACAATAACTGCCAAAGAATGCATTGATAAGCTGATCGAATCCTTATCGCTGACAATCCCTTTTGATATAGTCAAAGCTTACAAGAAAGGCTATCTCACTGAGGGTGAAATAGAATGTATCTATGCAATCGCCACTATTGCTGATATTCATAATATAGATTTAAAGTGGATGAACAACCTACTTGAAAATATAGTGACCAACGCAGATTCCATACGTCCGTCCTTTAAAGCAGTCATTCTCCGCTTTATCGGCAACAACTATGCAAATGCCAGGGATTACAAAAACTCAGATAAATATACAAAGATGGCTCTAAAAACAGAATTGGACTCTCACAAAATTCAGGTTGCCTACATAGCTCTCTATGATCTGGCATGGAATGAAGCAAAATCAGGTCCTCATTTATTTGCTCCTTCAGTGCTGGAAAAGCTTCGTGCCTGCCTTGCTTTTGCTGAGTTCTTTAATAATGAGCCTCATATGGCATTTTTCTCATCGCGCATTAAATTATTTGAGAACAAAGATATCGCCTGGCTTGAATAATCTATACAAAAAAGACGAACTCAATGAGAGCCTCTGCTCTTTGGAATTCGTCTTTTCAATGCTTATTCCTTAATGATTACTGGGCTTGTGGGGAAATTAGAGTAAATTCCCGCTTCAACTCTTATTTCACCGATTTCTACGTCGGAATAAGCACCTGCCTGTATTGTTCCGCCTGCAAGTAATGCAACGGAAAGTACAGCCACTCCCATAATGATTTTTTCTACAAATACTTTTTTCATATCTGCAATTCCCTTCTATACTTTGTAATTATGTCATGCTATTGAAAATGCAACAAGGGACATTTCTGTAAAACTCCCTTTATTTTATTACTGCATTTGTCTGCTTTTTAATTGCCTTTAAAAGCTTCTTTCTATCTTTTCCTTTGACACCTGTGACCTTGATGGTTCCTTTCTTCCGCTCATCGGCAATGCGTCAAACCAGGTTTTCCTCGCCCCACTTTTTTAGTTCCAACAAAATCGGGATAAGGCTTTTTGCTTTATCTGTAAGATTATATTCGACTCTCACAGGCATCTCATCATATTGCTTTCTCTCCACAAGTCCATCTGCCTCAAGCTCTTTAAGCGAATTGGCAAGCATAGTGTTTGTGATACCGTGCACTGAGCGGTTCAATTCACCGTAACGCACAACTTCCTTATAATCAATGACGCAGAGAATCATGATCTTCCATTTTCCGCCGACAATATCTATAACTTTCTTAAGACCACAGCCCTTCCCGGCAATATCGTCACAAAGTAGCTCTCGCTTATTATTTTTAATTTCTTCTGCTGCCATAACCCGCTTCCTTTCACGTTAATCAGTTTTTTCGTACCAGCTTTATACAAACTGCGTACTTGATACATTTTTTATACCACCTATAATATGACTATCAGCTGACAAAATCAAGTTACATAAAATTTTAAACAGGAAAGGCGCTTGAATAAAGCGATTGGTGATAATTATGGAATACAAATTTACAAAAGAAAACTTTGATGCAGAAGTTATTAACAGTGAGGTTCCGGTACTTATAGATTTTTATGCTGACTGGTGCGGTCCCTGTAAGATGATGGGTCCCGTTGTTGAGGATCTTGCAAAAGAATACGACGGAAAACTCAAAGTCGGCAAAGTAAATATTGATCAGCAGCCTGAGCTTGCACAGAGATTTGGTGTTATGAGCATTCCTTATTTTGCATTTATAAAGGAAGGCACTGTCGTAGGTGACGAGCTTGGTGCTATTCCCAAGGACAGACTTGTAAGAAAGATTCAGGAAATCATATAACCTTCAGGACTTGTTCTCATATTTATGGTATTTTATAAAGAGCGCACCTGGTGCACATTATGCCCCATGGGAACCATGACACAGGGAATATGTAAGCTTAAAGCAAAAAAGGCAGATGAAGGGAGATTGTCCGCATGACATTAAATGAAAGAACTCAAAAGGCAGTGGATTTAAAAAACTCTGGAAAATACAACTGTTCTCAGGCCGTGTCAATAGCTCTGGCAGATCAGACAGGCTTGTCTGAAGAACAGCTTTTTCAGGCTACCGCAGGTTTTTGTGCAGGAATGGGAAATATGGAAGCTACCTGCGGCGCACTCATTGGCGCGGGAATGGTAGCAGGACTAAGTACACAGGGAAAGGGAACTCTTGGTGTAGCCCGCCAGATTCAGGAGGAATTCGGGAAAAGATGCGGTTCAATCAAGTGTAAAGACCTTAAGACTGTCACAGATGGAAAACCCTTGTGCCCCTGTCCGGAATGCGTGAGAAATGCAGTGCAGATTTACGGAGAGGTAATGGGATTATAATATTTCTCATATTATAGCTTTAAATAAGGCTGGGATTTTAAGAATCCCAGCCTTTTACTATAGCGACAGCCTTCATCCTGTCCAGATCCTGCTTCAACCATCCTTAAAAATTGCACATTAAGAACTCTCATTTCTATCCCTCGATAATTGAATATTGCATCAGTTCATATTTAAGCTGTGTTCCCTCCGAAATTCCGTCAGGTAAAAGAGCTCTCGCAACAAGCTTGAGGTCATCTGACTCAATGTCTGTTCTTCTGAGATTGGCATAATCGCCGTCGATACTCTCAACTACATAAAACCATGTTTCCATAAGTTTTCCCTTTCGCTAAATCTTTCACTTCAGTTACTACCAACGTATCAGATCTTTTCCAAAAATCTGTTGATCTCGCCTTCGACATCAGCACCATAAACATCAAGTCCAACAACCTTTAAAAGCTCCACATCCTGTATGCCATAGAAGTTCTGTGCAAGAGCCTTGATGTAACCAAATCCGAACTCCTCCGGAACATAACTTCCGCCGGCTGTGGTTACATAATACAGCTTGTCAGCTTTACACATACTCTTGGGATAGCCCTCAGGAGTATACTCGAATGTCACTCCGAGAACATTTATGTGTTCAATATACTGCTTAAGCATTGCAGGAAATGACAGGTCATAATAAGGTGCTGCGATAACAACCTTATCTGCCTGCGCAAATCGCCTTGCAAGAGAAAAGCTCTCATCATCAAATTCTCCTGCTGCAATAAGAGCATCCCTGTTTGCCAGAAACTTTTCATCTGTCTTGGGAAAATCTATATCTTCCAGCTTTTCCTCATAAACTTCACCATCAAGCTTTGCCAAAAGCGCATCTGCAACCCTTTTGGTTCTTGATTCACTACGCACACATGCATTAATAAAAAGTATCATAGTACTCCTTTCTCTGGCCTTACACCGTTCTTCTGCTCCATGCTATCGCTCCACATCTGGTGCAGCGATAATTTCTGTAATATTTGGTAAACTTGCTGCTGCGTTTTCTATACACTGTGGCACCACAGCCTCCACAGGTTAATATATATTTAACCGCCATATGCTTTGGCTTATAGTTCTCAACGCCCTTTTCAGTCCCGCTTGTTATACGTTTTATGTCGTAGCCATATTCACTGTTCATCCTGTCTGCATAGATCTTCCATTTGCCTGTATGCTTCATGCAGTCCTTACATGTGTGCAGAACCTCATGGATTATGGTTTCCTTACAGGCCTTTTCAGATATGCGATCATCCGAAAGCAGGCGGTCAGCAATCTGTATTGAGTAAGTTCCATCAGTTTCTTTTTTACACTGTCCCCATCTGCTTCTGGCGCGGGTGTTTATTGTCCAGTCCTTTATCTGACCGGGTTGAATTCCCAGTCCCGTTATCTCATCAAGGCATTCCTGCCTGAGTCTTACAAAATCTTTTTTTCCCATCTTGAGCAAAACCTTAATTGTACTTTTTATTTATCCCCTGTAAATGATATTATTATATTTGAAATGAGATTTCTATACATCATCAGCATAACAAATCCGCATCATTTTCATCCAGAGGTAATTTTTCATGGCGACAATCGAGGATACCGATTACGGTGTGATCTGCGTAAGGCTCGAAGACATGAAGGAAACCGTAGTTACCTTTGACACGGTATAAAAAACTCCGCAAGATTCTTGCGGAGTTTTATAATTCAGAAATTGCTGCCGTTCCATTGAAATAAATGGCATGATCAAACCCTCCTTAAATTATATAGATGCCTTCTTCAGTTCTTTCCGAACTAATTCCGGGATCAAAATGCAGCAACATAACCAATTTCTGTATATATCATTCCATGTTTTCCACGTTCGGATTTCATAAGAGATATTCCCTTAACCCGCATGGATTCTTCATATTGATCTTCGCTCAATATCGGAATGCTCTTTGTTTTTTCTGCTCTGCGCACAAGTGTTATATGCGGCAGGAATTTCTTTCTGTCAAAAGGAATGTCATTTTCCGCCAGAGCATGCCTTAGCCTTTTCACGTAGTCGTGAAGATTCTCATTTTCTTCGATGTTTCCGAAGTACATATCCTTAAAAGGGCTGCATCCGGTCAGCTTAATATTAAAGGATCTGAGCGGAAGCCCTTTAAGCACCTCTTCAATCTGTTCAGGATCATCGTATTCCCCGATAAACGCCAAGGTCGTGTGCATGTTTTCAGGCCTTGTGTAATTTCCCGTCACACCGCTCTGTCTGAGATCATCCTGCATTTCACACAGAGCATCAATCATGTTTTCTTCGAAATTAATAGCTATGAACAGTCTCATAAAATTACCCCCTCATTGTAAATTTTATGCTGTAACCTTTGCACTTCCTGCATTAATTTCTGCCATCTTCATGCGTAAGAATGCAAGAAGCTCTTCTGAACAGTTTTCCTTTTTTATCATATAAAACTGCATACTTGAAGGCTGAAGCAATATATACTTTTTCCCCTCAACACCTTTAAACATTGCGTCATAAGTCAATTTGCTATTAACCTTATTGGTTGTTATTTCAAATCCACTCTCGGTAAAAACATAGTGTATGTTCACATCCCGCATTGCAGTATTGTGTTTATATATAGTTTTTAACTGCATGTATCTCAAAAAGAAAAGCAGAGGAGTGTACATCACTCCTACCAGTATAAATATGACACTGGAGAATGTTTCTTCAGTGTATAAAAGCTGTAATGTCCCAATCAATATCATCGCTGCTGACAGGATATACACAATAATTAGTATTTTCTTTTTGCTTTTCAAGTATTCCCCGCAGGCTTCCTTGTATTCCGCAAAGTTACATTCAACATCAGCTTCCATTGGTAAGTTAAAATTTTGATACATAATGATTTCCCCTTTTTGTATTATTCCCACTAAATGTGGCCCCAAATGATGATTATAGCACTTAGATTCAGGCTTTCAACTCACCGGATTTTGAGTCCCGGCCCAGCAGCTCTGTGAATTGCGCCGTCGACGCCGCCTCCCCCGAGCAGAGAACTGTTCGCAGCATTAACAATTGCATCAACCTTCAGTTTCGTTATATCGCCTAAATAATATTTGATCATATTTTTATTCCTTCAATCTTCACCAACAAGATGCACTATCTGTGGCTCGTGCTCAACTGCATTCAGAAATTTACTCAAAACATCAGCTGTCTTCATTTTGAGACTGGAGGTGCACACACATGGATGACAGCCAATGAACTCTCCATTTTTTACATCCTCATCTATAAGAAGCTGCACAGCCTTCTCCTTATCATTCATAAGCCCCATAACACTCACTGCACCGGGCTCGATATCCAGATACCTGAGCATATCCTCAGCCTCTGCAAAGGAAAGTCTGGCTGAATTTATCTGACTGGACAGCTCCTTTGTCTTGAACTTTTTATCACCGGGCATCAGTAATAGATAAAACTTCGTCTTCTGTCTGTTGCAAAGGAATAGATTCTTGCACATCAGAGTCCCCAATACCTTGTCAACTTCCTCGCATGCCTCCATTGTCGTAGCCGCTTCGTGATCAACACGCTTATATTCTATTCCTAGTCCGTCCAGGAAATCATATACCCTGATTTCTCTCGGCAAACGCCCCTCCTCATTTTCAGGCCTTCCATCAAATAATTCCATCGCTCTTCTCCTATTATCAGCTTTGCTAATTCAAACAATTTCTCTATAGGAATCATAGCAGAATATGAATGAAAATTTCATTATTTTGCCCTAAAAAAGATATTAATAAACTTTTTAAAATGCCCTAAAGTTTCTCAAAATCATAATCGATATATCTTGTGGAAGCGCAAATAGAACATTCAAATGGCCAAAGAGAATGAAACAAAGATAAGATGATAAATGGAGGTTTCTCTTATGTATATGTACGAACTGTTTCTTTCAAATGATGTAGAAGGCAAGAAGATTCACTTTATTCAGACAAGACACAAGGTTGATAATCTTGAGAACTGGCTTGTAGAACTTGTAAAAGATAACACAATTACAGAAGATGTTGCTAATGCAGTAACCTTCGTTTGGTAATAAAATATATATACGCATTTCGGAGCTGTGAGGTTTACAGCTCTTTTTTCTTGTCCATATGGACAAAAATGCTGCCAGATCAGATCCGGCAGCTGTTGTTTTAGGGAGGATGCTGCCCGGTTTTTCACCGAGCAGCAATTATGAAAAAGTTATTATTATTTATGCTGCCATGAAGAAAGCTTTCCGCCTTCCAAAGTTATGCTGATGGTCTGACCGGCGTCGATGTCCTTCCACCAGGACTCCTGTATCTCATATGTTTTGTCTTTCTGCTTATCTTTTCCAAATGATTTGTAATGCAGTGTTCCGCTCATGGTATATTTTGATGACCGGTCTTCTATCCTCTCTTTATCATTCAGATCAGGTTCCGGCCAATATGTATTCTTATCTTTTCCCGATGTAGTATCTGTCCTTTCGTGGACCCATCTGTCAATATCATAATAATACCTGGTATCATATATCGGTTCCTGCCTGTAAACAGGCTCTTCGTCAAGGTAGTACTCGGTAGTATACTCCGGTACATAGGTCGAATGCTCAGTAAAAGTTCCATCTCCGTTGTCGGTATAACTCGTATCGTAATGCCCGCCTGATTCAACCTGCCTGGATTTAGTAACAGTCTCATAATGGTCCAGCACCGATTGATAGCTGCGAATTTCCTGAGCCGTGTATGCAAGCCGCGCTCCTCCCGGCAAATACCAGTCCGATTCCCGAAACGTCCGGTACTCCTCAATATCTACCGAGTTTTCCCAGGCCATCTCTTTGACATCAAAGGAATAATCTCTTGGCTTATTGACAAATCCGGATATCAGATTCGAGATGATTATTGTAAACACAAGAGCGGCCACCAGCCACATCCATATAGGTAAATGCTTCATCCTGTCTGAAAATGACTGCTCGGATGTTTTATTCTCCTTATGACTTTCCGTGCTCTGTGTAGGATTTACTGACGGTTTAGGCTTCTTTACCGAAAAGTAATCATCTTTACTTTCTGACTTGGGTGACCCGCAATTCTCACAGGTCGTTTTTCCTGCGGAATTCAGTGCCCCACAATACTCGCAATACCAGTCTGCTCCAAGCTTTTTATGTCCCGGAACATACTCCACAACTCCGGGTTTCATGTAAAACTTTGTTTCCTTTCCCCGCTGTCTTCCACAGTTTGGACAATCGTAGGTCGTTCCCGGAATCCCGGTGCTTCCACATGAAGGGCAGTCCCAGTACCCCATTACAATCTTATCTTCCATATTATTCCCCATTCTTTTTAGTTCCCTTTTTTCAGTCCTGATAAGCTCATATTTACTTTCGCTTTTATGTGAAAATATTATAACAATGATACCAAATGTTGTATATTGTATTCCCGTCCGAACCGGCTCAGATCACCCGGATAAAAAACTCATTAATTGGCGAAGCCAGACGATACCGAAGTTCATCAGCACCACCTGGCTTCATTTTTCTTATGGTTATACAGATGCATCTCTCATCCTTGATTACTACATATTGTATATGTTTATTATTGAATGCCTATGTATTGTATATGAACAAAATATGAATATCTTGAAAAGGTTATTCAAATACAATTTCAAATTGTCAGACAGAACAATGATATCCCTTCATCAATGATGATTTATGCCTTAAATTTCCAGTAAATCCCATAGCTTTCGCTGTATTGATTATAATGCGTTGTAAATACAAGATCCCGGTCCGTTCCATTGAGGTCAAATTCCGCCTCCCCGTCTCTTTTTACAAGATACTCGTTGATCCTGCTTATATAATCAGAAACAGAACTCTCATCCCTGACTATCACCTCATCTGATTCCACCGCTTTTTCTGCTGCTACAACAACAGAAATACCATGCCCTTTAGTCTTCATCTTCGCTCTTCCGAGTCTTGCCGAAAGCACAAACGGTCCATACATGAAGGCATAAGTATCCTTTCCGTCCTGGAGATTATGTGCAGTAATATTCATCGGACAAGTGATAACAAGCTGTCCCCCGGCTTTAATGTTCTCGGAAGAAATTACCAGAAAGCCTTTTTCTTCTACAAGCTCAATCTCGGTTTTTCCCAGTTTAATGGTCATTCTGTCACTTATCCAGGTCGGAATTCTGATAATAAGATCCTTGTTAAAATCTTTTCCTCTTTCAGGTTCTATTGAAATCTTCACCTCGTCAGAAACAGAGAAATCACAATTTGTAGAAATGCGATAATCATCAGTTTTATATTCCGAGTCGAGGAAAAGCGCAATTAACAGCTTGTCCTTACACTCAAAATATATTCCATCCTGAAGCTTGGTGAAATTCTCATATCCTGTTCCCGTGCAGCACCAGAAATTGCCGTCCAATGTGTTGAACACCTTCTGGTATCCGGTTGCCATAGGTTGAAAATATGTCGTAAATCCGCTCTCATGATTTTGTGAGGGCATAATGGCATTTATCAGGGTTCTCTCGGCATAATCAAGATACTTTTTCTTCCCTGTCTGCACAAAAAGTCTTCTCGAGAATTTAAGCATATTATAGGTATTGCAGGTCTCATTATTTACATTTGTTCTCTCGGCATCCAGAACATTGTCCTCACCAAAATGCTCATCCTCGCTATTTCCACCAGTCACATAGGTATGTTTTGAAATAACCATATCCCAGAAACTTTCTGCATATTCAAGGTATTTATCCTGACTGTTATCAGCCTCGTATCTTGCCAGTGCCCCGATAAACTTTGGAATTGTTGTATTTGCATGGGTATTGTTTAGCACATTAGCCTGCCCCGACAAAACCTTCTCAAAAAGTTCTTCCTCATCAAAACGGTGGGCTGCATCAAAAAACTTCTCAAATTCCTTGCAAAACAGCCTGCTGCCGCTCTTTTTAAGATCCCTGTTTATTGTAAAAAGCTCATACAGACAGTCATTCATTCCACCATACTCAATTCCCAGAACCGCCTTGTTTACAGCCTCATCCCAGGAAAGAGCCCGCCTGGCAATCCACATACCAAGATCATTTGCCACCTTAAGGCCAGTCTCTTTTCCCGCCAGTATAAATGATGCATTAAGGCCTGTTAATATCTTGTGCATGGTATACCACGGAACCCATGCCTGCTCAAAAGGATGGCCCAGTCCCTTCTCCACATTGTCAAACTGCAGAGCAGGATTCTCCTGAAATTCCTTCGTTGGAAGTGTTGCTCCAAAAATATAGCCCTCATAGCTTGTACCTGCAGTCAGCTCCTGACACTCCAAAAGAGCATCAAGTATATAATCAAGCCTGTCTGATACATCTTTTCTTTCATTTTCCGAAAGTCCGTTATTTACACATGCCTGAGCAAGTGCTGTTATATAATGTCCAAGTGTATGTCCGCCAATAAGGCCATCTTCCCAGCCTCCGCCGTAGCGCTTTTTCCCTTTCATATAAACAGAAATTGCTTCTGCATCCATGCCGTCTATCAGACCTGCCGTCTCCCTGAATCCCGCAAGCAGCCTGTCAGGATCCAGAAGAAGCATATTTTTTACCTCAAGATGCAATGCCTCATCATAATATTTGTCAGTCACTCTGGCAGCGGACAAGCTGACCGCCTTACAACATTTTTTCATAAAAATTGAACCTTTCCTCATATTTATAGCTTTTTGCGATACCCCATGTGCATGTTGCACTATAAAAAGGTTACCATTTTCGTATTTTTGGTAAAATGGTACAAGGATAGAATAGGTGTCATTTTGTAACTGTTTGGAAATCACTTTAGATCACGTATTTAAAGTATTTTTCATGGAAAAAGAAAGAGGAATGTGTATAATTAATTAAAAATAGTGTCAATTTTCCACCTTTGGTGTCATTTTTTCTTTTTGAAGAGTAATAGGAGAATCCTCGAATGGCCAGAAAAAAAGCTAAAAGTTTCGACAAAAAATTGATGGTTTTCCCACAGGAGCAGCTCTTTACCTATCTTCGCTCCGGAAAATTCGTTGCACTATCTTCCGACTGGAAGCATGAGCGCTTACCTCTTGTTTTTGATTATGAACTTATTGTTGTTACTGAAGGTACGCTTTATTTGCGTTACATGGACGAGGATTTCACAGTGGCGGCCGGAGAGTACCTGATTCTTCCACCCAGCAACTCAATCCGCTCCGGATTGAAGAAAGCGTACTGTTCTTTTTACTGGGTTCACTTCACTGCAAATCTCGGTGCTTTCCCTGCCAGAATAGGAGAGGCGGAACGCCACTCTTTTGAAAGAGCAAGCTGCTTTTTGATGCCTCAGACAGCGCCTATACCACGCCTTGAAAAAATGATAGTACAGATGAAACAGCTTCAGGATCTTGAGCGTAACAGTTATCCTGCTATAACGCTCAATGCCGCTATCACCGCGATTCTTACCGAGCTTTACGGACAGTTATCAGCGGAGATTCCAAACGACCCTGCTCCCATCCCCAACAAACAG
>CAMVLM010000046.1 GCA_947168335.1 uncultured Butyrivibrio sp.
GCTGATTATGTTTACATCTGTGAGAACAACACAATCTACGGAACAAAGTTCAAGAAGCTTCCCAACACAAAGGGACACATCCTTGTATCAGATGTTTCATCATGCTTCCTTTCTGAGCCTGTTAACGTAAGCGATTACGGCGTAATCTATGGTGGTGTTCAGAAGAACGTAGGACCTGCAGGTCTTGTTATCAGCATCATCCGTGAAGATCTCATCAGAGATGATGTTCCGGATTATGTTCCCACAATGCTTAAGTGGAAGACACAGGCTGACAACGGTTCTTTGTACAACACTCCTAACTGCTGGGCAATCTACATGTGTGGTCTTGTATTCAAATGGCTCAAGGCTCAGGGTGGTCTTACAGAGATGGCTAAGAGAAATGAAGAGAAGGCTGCAATCCTTTATGATTTCCTTGATAACAGTAAGATGTTCAAAGGCACGGTTCGCCCCGAGGATCGTTCACTTATGAATGTACCTTTTGTAACAGGTGATGATGATCTTAATGCAAAGTTCATTGCAGAAGCTACAGCAAATGGCCTTGTAAGCCTTAAGGGTCACAGAACAGTAGGCGGAATGAGAGCAAGTATCTATAACGCAATGCCTAAGGAAGGCGTACAGAAGCTTGTTGATTTCATGGAGAAGTTTGAAAAAGAGAATGCCTGAGAACAGGTTATAAAATAAAAATCAGAGAGGAAAAACAATGTACAAGTATAAGTGCTTAAATCCTATCGCAAAGATCGGACTTAACAATTTCACAGATCAGTATGAAGCAGTTGATAATGTTGATGACGCTGATGGCATCCTTGTAAGAAGCGCCAATATGAATGAGATGGATTTCTCTGACAACCTTCTTGCAATCGCAAGAGCCGGTGCAGGTGTCAACAACATCCCGATCGACAGATGTGCTGATGATGGTATCGTAGTTTTCAATACACCCGGTGCAAATGCAAATGGTGTTAAGGAAATGGTTATCGCTGCAATGCTCATTGCATCAAGAGATATCATTGGTGGTGTTGAATGGGTAAGAGCAAATGCAGGTGATCCTGAAATTGCAAAGCTTACCGAGAAGACAAAGAAAAAGTTCGCAGGTACAGAAATTGCAGGTAAGAAGCTTGGTATCATCGGCCTTGGAGCTATCGGTGTAAGAGTTGCCAATGCTGCAAGAAATCTTGGTATGGATGTATACGGCTATGATCCTTATCTTTCAGTAGATGCTGCATGGAGCCTTTCATCTGATGTTAAGCATGTTACAAATGTAGATGATATCTATTCAAAGTGCGATATCATTACAATCCATGTTCCTGCTCTTGATAACACAAAGGGAATGGTTAATGCAGAGGCAATTGCCAAGATGAAGAAGGGTGTTATTATCCTTAATCTTGCAAGAGATATCCTTTGCAATGAGACTGATATTCTTGCAGGAATCAATTCCGGCAAGATCAGAAAGTATGTAACTGATTTCCCGAACTCAGTAACAGCTGGTCATGACGGATGCATTGTTATTCCTCACCTTGGAGCATCGACTGAGGAATCTGAGGACAACTGTGCTGTTAAGGCTGTTATCCAGATGAAGGATTACCTTGAGAATGGTAATATTGTTAATTCAGTAAATATGCCCAGATGTGAAATGGGAATCTGCACACTTCCCAGAATTACCATTATCCACAAGAATGTTGCAGGTATGATCGGTCAGTTCACTAATGTAATCGGTAATGCAGGTTACAACATCGCTAACATGGTCAACAAATCAAGAGGAGATTACGCATACACAATGATCGATGTTGAATCTTCAATTGAAGATGACCTTGTAAAGGCATGCGAGAAGATTGATGGTGTTATAAGAGTTCGTGTTGTAAGAAAAGACGTATAATAAAAAGAATGTTTTTACAGACGCAGGTGTAAAAACCTGCGTCTGTATTAGTTTAAACAAGAGGTGACAGAAAATGGCAAATGTAAAAGCTTTTGCGGCTTACAGACCAAGACCGGATGTGGCAGACAAGGTTGCTGCACTTCCGTATGATGTATACAACAGAGAAGAGGCAAGAGTTGAGGTAGAGAAAGAACCCTTATCTTTTCTTGCAATAGACAGACCTGAGACACAGTTCCCGGAGGACTATGATATGTACGCCGAGGAAGTATACCAGAAGGCACATGACATGCTTTGGGAGAAAATTGAAAACGGTACATTTATTCATGAAGAAAAGCCCTGCTATTATCTTTATGAGCAGACTATGGACGGAAGAGTTCAGACCGGAATCGTAGCCTGCAGCTCGGTAGCTGACTATGAAAACAATATAATTAAGAAGCATGAGAATACTCTTGCCAAAAAAGAAGCTGACAGAATTCATCACGTTGATACCTGTGATGCCCAGACAGGCCCGATTTTCCTTTGCTACAGAGAGGATAATTCAATCAGAGAGGTTATGGAGAAGGTAAGAAAAAATGATAAACCTGTCTATGACTTTGTGACTGAGCAGGGTGTTAAGAGCAGAGTATTTGTTATTTCTGATGATAATGATATAAAGACCATTGCTGATGCCTTTGCAGGAATGGACAGCATATACATTGCTGATGGACATCACAGATGCGCGTCTGCTGTTAAGGTGGCTCAGAAAAGAAGAGCTGCCGATCCTGATGCAAACGGCAATAAGGAATATGATTTCTTCCTTTCTGTTCTTTTCTCTGACAAAGAGCTTCTGATCATGGATTACAACCGTGTAATCAAGGATCTAAATGGAATGACACCTGATACTTTCATTAGATGCATTGATGATGATTTTGATGTGGAGGAATCAGAAGCACCTGTTAAGCCTTCTAAAAAATATGAATATGGAATGCTTCTTGATAATAAGTGGTACAAGCTTACTGCTCATGATTCGGTTAAGTCTGATGATGCAGTGGATGGACTTGACGTAAGCATTCTTCAGAAGAATGTCCTTGAGAGACTGCTTGATATAAGTGATCCCAAGAATGATCCCAGAATTGATTTTGTCGGTGGAATCAGGGGACTTTCCGAACTTGAGAGAAGATGCAAAACAGATTGCAGCCTGGCTTTTTCAATGTATCCCACAGGCATTCACGAGCTGTTTGCAGTAGCTGATGCAGGAAGACTTATGCCTCCCAAATCTACATGGTTTGAACCTAAATTACTCAGTGGATTATTTATCCATGTAATAAAATAAATATTTCTAAACTAGATAATGCCTGCAAGGGTAATTCTAAAATCAAAACTCTTGAAATTGAAAAGAGCGTAAAAATAATCGGAAAAAATGCCTTTTATAATTGTAAAAATCTTAAGGGCAGTTCAAAGAAAAAAATGATCAAAGCTATAAAAAAGCAAACAGATTCAGTGGTAAAATGATTATCGTGTATTGACTTTAAGTACATTAATGTTAATATATTTTTGCTTAAGAGAAATTATAAGAAGGGCTGTATGCCAAATTGGTATGCCGCCCTTCTTTTTAACTGATACAGGTATTTCCGGAGGAGCATAAAAATTGAACTTGGATCGCCAGAGAAAAGCGCCTGTTTATGAAGCGCTTGAGAGATTTAGAAAACAGAGAGTGGTACCTTTTGATGTGCCCGGACATAAAAGAGGCAGAGGAAACGCAGAACTCGTGCGTTTTCTTGGCGAGCAATGTGTAGGCATAGATGTTAATTCAATGAAACCTTTGGATAATCTGTGCCATCCGGTTTCTGTAATTAAAGAAGCAGAGGAGCTTACAGCTGATGCTTTTGGAGCAGAGCATGCCTTTTTGATGGTAAACGGTACTACAAGTGCTGTTCAGGCAATGGTTTTGTCATCTGTAAAACACGGCGAAAAGATCATTATGCCCAGAAATGTTCATAAGAGTGCCATAAATGCACTTATTTTATGCGGTGCAGTGCCTGTCTATATTGATCCCAAGGTTGATACAAAGCTTGGGATACCGCTTGGCATGGAACTTGCTGATGTTGAAGCGGCTGTAAAAGCAAATCCCGATGCCAAAGCAATACTTATAAATAATCCTTCATATTACGGAATATGTTCAAATCTGCAGGCCATTGTCAATCTTGCTCATGATAATGGGATGAAGGCTCTTGTAGATGAAGCACACGGAACACATCTTTATTTCGGGCCCAATCTTCCCCTCTGTGGTATGAGAGCAGGTGCCGATATGGCTGCAATAAGTATGCACAAGTCAGGTGGAAGTCTGACACAGAGTTCAATACTTCTTTGCGGTAAAGGCGCAAATATCGGATATATAAGCAGAATTGTAAACCTTACACAGACTACCAGTGCCAGCTATCTGCTTATAGCAAGTCTTGATATTTCAAGAAGAAACCTTGCACTTCACGGTCATGACAGCTTTGAAAAAGTAACCGGAATGGCGAAGTACGCAAGAGAAGAGATAAATGATATTCCCGGATATTATGCTTACGGACATGAGCTTATAAACGGCGGAAGTATCTATGATTTCGATGAGACCAAACTTGTAGTAAATACAAGAGGCGTGGGACTTACAGGAATTGAAGTATATGATCTTTTAAGAGATGAATACGATATACAGATGGAGTTTGGTGACCTGTCTAATGTTATGGCATATATCTCCATCGGTGACAGACTTCAGGATATAGAGAGACTTGCAGGAGCACTTGCTGATATCAGGAGACTTTATTCCAAGCCTGAACAGAGCTTTTTCTCTGCGGAGTATGTCACACCTATAGTTAAGGCTACTCCACAGGAAGCCTTTTACGCTGAGAAGGAATCATTACCGATAAGAGAGACTGTTGGCAGAATTTCAGCAGAATCAGTTATGTGTTATCCTCCGGGAATTCCGATTATCTCTCCCGGTGAAGTTGTAACAGAAGAAATTCTTGATTATATCATGACTGCCAAGGAGAAGGGATGTTCCATGCAGGGACCTGAGAGCGAAGATATATCTGAGCTTCAGGTATTAAAGTGATATAATAGCTAGTGGAGGTGAAGATAATGGCTGAAATGGATTATTGGTTCAGTGATATGCATACACAGAATGTTAAGATCAGCATTCGACTTGCAAAACAGCTGTTTTCAGGATCAAGTGAATTCCAAAGAATTGATGTTTTTGATTCACCGGAGTTTGGGAAATTCCTTACTTCCGACGGTAATATTATTTTTTCCGAGAAGGACGAATTCACTTATGATGAGATGATAGTTCATGTTCCTATGGCTGTTCATCCCAAAGTTCAGAGAGTGCTTGTTCTTGGTGGTGGTGATGGCGGCGTAGCAAGAGAGCTCAGTCACTATGAAGAGATCAAGGTTATAGATGTTGTTGAACCTGACAATATGTTTGTGGAAGTCTGCAAACAGTATTTCCCTGACAATGCATGCGGACTTGATGATGACAGAGTCCATATTTATTATCAGGATGGTCTTAAGTATCTCAGAAAATGTGAGGATATGTATGATCTTATAATCAATGACGTAACAGAACCTCTTGGTCATGAAGCCGGCCTTTTCACAAAAGAATTCTATGGAAGCTGCTACAAGGCGCTTCACGATGACGGAATCATGGTATATCAGCATGGAAGTCCATTCTATGATGAGGACGAAGAGAGCTGCAGAGCAATGCACAGAAAGGCCTACAGAGTATTTCCCATTAACAGGGTTTACCAGGCTCATATACCTACATGCCCTGCAGGATACTGGCTGTTCGGCTTTGCCAGCAAAAAATATCACCCTCTTAAGGATTTTAATCCTGACAGATGGGATGAAAGAAATATTAAGACCTGGTATTACACAACGCATCTTCACAAGGGAGCATTCATGCTTCCCAAGTACGTGGAAGATCTGTTGCAGGAAGAAGAGGATATGTCCAGATAATATATGCTTATAGGATTGTGAGAGCGTAAAGCACGGAACGATCCGATGTCATCTAAAGAAAAGGAGAAAAAATGAGCAGATTATTAGTTATTGGCTGCGGTGGAGTAGCCCAGGTAGCGATTCAGAAATGCGCACAGAACAATAAGGTATTTACAGAAATGTGTATCGCATCGCGTACGGTTTCAAAGTGCGATGCTCTTAAGGAGAAACTTGAAAAGGCAGGTACACCTGTAAAAATCACAACTGACACTGTAAACGCAGATGATGTTGAGGATATCAAGAGAGTAATAAATAGCTATAAGCCTGATGCTGTTCTTAATGTAGCTCTTCCTTATCAGGATCTTACAATCATGGACGCTTGCCTTGCCTGCAAGGTTGATTATATTGATACTGCAAACTATGAGCCTGAGGATACTGATGATCCGGAATGGAGAAAGATTTACGAGAAGCGCTGCAAGGAGAAGGGCTTTACAGCATATTTTGATTACAGCTGGCAGTGGGCTTATTTTGATAAGTTTAAGGAAGCAGGACTTACAGCTCTTCTGGGAACAGGATTTGATCCCGGTGTAACCTCTGTATTCACAGCTTATGCAAAGAAACACTATTTTGATGAGATTCACTATATTGATATTATGGACTGCAATGGCGGTGACCATGGTTATGCTTTTGCTACAAACTTCAATCCCGAGATAAACCTTCGTGAGGTTTCAGCTAACGGAAGTTATTGGGAGGATGGCCACTGGGTAGAAACAAAACCCATGGAGATCAAGAGAGAGTATGATTTTGCCCAGGTTGGTAAGAAGGATATGTACCTTCTTCATCACGAGGAGATTGAGGCTCTTGGAAGAAACTTCCCTGAAGTTAAGAGAATCCGTTTCTTCATGACCTTTGGCCAGAGCTATCTTGATCATATGAGATGCCTTGAAGACGTTGGAATGCTTTCAACAAGTCCGGTTATGTTCGAGGGAAGAGAAATTGTGCCTATTCAGTTCCTTAAAGCACTGCTTCCTGATCCTGCAAGCCTTGGCCCCAGAACTGTCGGAAAAACAAATATTGGTTGTATCTTCCGCGGTATCAAGGATGGCAAGGAGCGCACAATATATATTTACAACGTTTGTGACCATCAGGAATGCTATAAGGAGCTTGGAAGCCAGGCTATCAGCTATACAACCGGTGTGCCTGCCATGATCGGAACAGCACTTGTGGTTACTGGCCAGTGGAAGAAGCCCGGCGTATTTACAACAGATGAGTTCGATCCGGATCCGTACATGGAAATGCTTAATGAGTATGGACTTCCCTGGGTAGTAGAGGAGAATCCTACACTTATTGACTGATAAGTGCTCTGATTAAATAATTTATACCACTAAATATAAAAAGGTCATTGCTTGAAAATAAGCAATGACCTTAAGTGTTTTAATAAGAATATGCGTTAATCCTTAAAAATCTTACTGATGGCATGTATTACATCCGATGCCATGAAAGGTTTGATTACAAAATCCTTGGCACCTTTTTTCAGTGCCAGAACGATCATCGGTTCCTGTTTCTGATCTGAACACATGATTACATTTGCTTTGGGATCGTATTCCATGACCTCGGTAAGAGCATCAATACCATTCATTACAGGCATATTGATATCAAGAATAAGAAGATCCGGCTTTTTCTCTTTGTATTGATCAACAGCCTGCTGCCCGGTAGTTGCTTCACCTACGATTTCAAATTTTTCTCTATCAAGAGAGGACTTAAGCATTTCTCTCATAAATGTTGTATCATCAGCAATAAGAATTCTTCTACGCATTTTTAATTTGCCCCCGTATTTATTTAATAAACACTTTACCATTTTGCAAAATCTTATATACTTAATTATTGCAATAAATCGCTACAATATCCAATAAAAAAACGTTACAATTCTATTAATAAAAAATAAATTTTTATTGTAGCGGATGCATTACGGAGAATTATTTTATGAATGAAGCTTTTTCAAGATTGTCACTTCTTGTGGGTGAGGAACCGGTAAATGAGCTTGGTAAAAAAAGAGTAGCCGTATTCGGTGTTGGCGGAGTAGGCGGATACGTCTGTGAGGCACTGGTCAGATGCGGTATCGGAGAATTTGATATCGTAGATTCAGATACGGTAGCCAGGAGTAATCTGAACAGACAGATTATAGCCACAAATGATAAAATCGGAAAATATAAAGTGGATGTGATGAAAGACAGAATGCTTTCAATAAATCCGGAAGTAAAAGTAAACACTTATCAGTGTTTTTTCCTTCCGGAGAATGCTGGAAATTTTGATTTTTCAAAGTACGACTATGTGGTCGACTGCGTTGATACAGTGACTGCCAAAATTGAGATAATAATGAAAGCAAAGGAAGCAAACGTGCCTGTCATCAGTGCCATGGGCGCAGGAAATAAGCTTGATCCTTCCAGGTTTAAAGTTGCAGATATTTACAAAACAAGTGTCTGCCCGCTTTGCAGGGTTATGCGAAGAGAGATGAAAAAGAGAAATATCGACAGGCTTAAGGTTGTGTATTCAGATGAGGAACCGATAAAACCACTGGACATTACCGGAAACACTCACGATCTGAAGGATAAAGAAAATGACAGTGTAATTAAGGATAAACCAAGAAAGGTAGCCCCGGGAAGTACAGCATTTACTCCATCTGCATGCGGTCTTGTCATAGCAAGTGAAGTATTTAAAGATCTGATTTCGAAGAATTGAAATCTGTTTTTGAAATAAATCAGGAAAGAAATTTATATGAGTACAACTTTTGAAAATGTAAAAACCCCGTCTTATGTAATTGACGAAGAGAAGCTTATTAAGAATCTGGAAATATTAAATGATGTTCAGGTACGTTCGGGAGCCAGGATACTTCTAGCCCAGAAGGCATTTTCGGCATACAGCACTTATCCGACAATTGCCAGATACCTTTCCGGAACAACTTCGTCAGGACTCTTTGAGGCTAAGCTTGCTTTTGAAGAGTTTCATGATGAGACCGGAGAAAAAAAGGAAGTTCATGTTTTTGAACCGGCCTTTTGTGATGATGAGTTCGAAGAAGTCTGCAGAATTAGTGACCACATTGTATTTAACAGCTTGTCACAGCTTGAGCATCACAGAAGAACATGGGAGAAACCTGCTTTGGAGGGACAGCTTTTTGTGGGACTCAGGGTCAATCCCGAGTATTCCACTCAGGAGGGTCATGAGATATACGATCCCTGTGCACCTGGATCCAGACTTGGAATAAGGCTTTGTGATTTGCCTGACGTTCTTCCAAAGGGAGTCAGCGGTTTCCATTTTCATACGCTTTGCGAACAGGGATTTGAGCCTTTAAAGGAGACCTTTGAAGAGTTTGAGAAAAAGTTTGTAAAATATCTCGGAAGAGAAAATGATTCTCAGATAAAATGGATAAACCTTGGAGGAGGTCACCATATAACCAGAGATGATTACGACAGGGATGGCCTTGCCAGACTTGTTAAATATATCCGTGAAAAATATGATGTGACAGTTTATCTTGAGCCGGGAGAAGCCATTGCTTTGGATGCAGGTTACCTTGTGACTACTGTAATGGATATTGTAAAAACAGACAGATATCCTGTGCTTATTCTTGACACTTCAGCTGCATGCCATATGCCTGATGTACTTGAGATGCCTTACAGACCGCCGCTCAGAGATTCAGGAGAAGCGGGAGAAAAGAAATATACATACAGACTTTCTTCAAGAACCTGCCTTGCCGGGGATGTAATCGGTGATTACAGCTTCGATAAGGAGATAAAGATTGGAGACAGGCTCGTATTTGAGGACATGGCTATCTACAGCATGGTAAAAAATAATACCTTTAACGGTATGCCTCTTCCGGATATCTGTATTCTTCGCAGGTCTGGAGAATGTGATGTTGTCAAAGAGTTTGGATATGATGATTTTAAGTGCAGACTTTGATGGTATTAAAATATATCAAATTAATATGTTAAAAGGTAAAATAATATGTTAGAATTCATACAGAAAATTTCTAGGAGGTTTGTATTGTTATGAAAAACGTTACGGTTTTAGATCATCCGCTTATCGAGCATAAGTTATCAATTCTGAGAGACAAACACACAGGAACAAAGCTTTTCAGAGAGCTTGTCAGTGAAATAGGTTCATATCTTATTTACGAAGCTATGAGAAATGTTGAACTTGAGAAAACAACAGTTGAGACACCTATCAAGACAATTGAGATGGGCAGACTTAATGAGGATAACTACGCATTTGCTCCTATCATGAGAGCAGGAATGGGAATGCTCGACGGTGTAATCAAGGTTATTCCCAATGCCAAGATCGCACACGTTGGTATGTATAGAGATGAGACAACCTATGAGCCTGTTAACTACTTCTTCAAAGCTCCCGAGGATATCGGCGACAGAGAAGTGTTTATCCTTGATCCCATGCTTGCAACAGGTGGTTCAGCATGTGACGCCATTGAACTTTTCAAGAAAAAGGGCGTTAAGAAAATGAACTTCATCTGTCTCATTGCAGCACCTGAAGGACTTGAGAAGGTTACAAGCGAACATCCCGATGTTCCGATCGTATGTGCTCATGTTGATGATAAACTTAACGATAACAAATATATCGTTCCCGGACTTGGTGATGCCGGTGACAGAATTTTTGGAACAAAATAAGATTTTTAAGAACTTTCCGTATCGTACCGGTGCGGAAAGTTTTTAGCATAGGGGTAATATGTCTGTAAAAATAGAAAGTATGCCGGCTGATGATGGATATATGATGCCTGCAGAATATGATCTTCATCTGGGAACTCTCATGATCTGGCCTGTAAGAAGCGGAAGCTGGGGAAAAGA
Organism: uncultured Butyrivibrio sp.; assembly: GCA_947168335.1. Lineage (GTDB taxonomy): Bacteria > Bacillota > Clostridia > Lachnospirales > Lachnospiraceae > Butyrivibrio. The sequence goes on from CAMVLM010000046.1 coordinate 10,675, forward strand.
CAGCACATCAGCAAAGCTTGCATTTTGCAGGATTTTTGAAAAGATTCTTGAATCAGAAAATCTTTTTCTTCTGACAAATCCGGGTGAGCAGGAAAGCGCAAAATCATTTATTCTTGCTAATACAAATATTGAAGAGACTAGAATTTCAGTAGTTGCCGGAAGAGAAAGCCTTGAGGAAAAATTAAGCGATGAGAGCGTTTATCATCTTTTTCTGATAAATACGGAAACGGATGATTCCTGGGCAAGGGATGTGGGCCCTACGTTTGTAAGAAACTCTTCTATGACTGTAAGAGGTATAGACTGGAGCTTTAATGCATGGGGCGGAGAATATGACGGACTTTATGTTTCCTGGGATAAGGATGATAAAGTGGCAAAGGAATTTTGCAGTCTTTTAAACAAGGACTTTTATGATGCGCATCCTTTTGTTCTGGAAGGCGGATCAATCCATTCCGACGGGGAAGGAACCGTAATGGTCACCGAAAGTTGCCTTTTGAGCAAGGGCAGAAACCCGTCCATGTCTAAAGAAGAGATAGAAAAGAAGCTTAAAGATTACCTGGGAGCAGAAAAGGTTTTATGGCTTCCCTGCGGAATCTATAATGATGAGACCAATGAGCATGTAGACAATGTGGCAGCTTTCATATCTCCGGGAGAAGTGGTACTTGCCTGGACGGACAATGAAAACGATCCTCAGTATGAGATGTCCAAAAGAGATTATGAATATCTTGAAAGCGTGACAGATGCAAGAAACAGACATCTGAAAATACATAAACTGCCCATACCTTCAATACCTGTATGCTGTGAACAGGAGGATATAGATAATTATGTCTTTGAAGAGGGCGAGGATGAGAGAGAAGTCGGTGAGAGACTGGCTGCAAGTTATGTCAATTTCTATTTTACAAACACTCTTGTCCTGGTTCCGCAGTTTGGCGGTGAGAACACAGAAAGCGACAGACAGGCTGTAGAGATTTTGTCAGGTATCTGTAAAAACAGAAAAGTTGTACCAATCGATGCAAGGGCGATTCTCTTGGGAGGAGGCAATATACACTGCATTACCCAGCAGATTCCCTCCGGTATATCCAATATGAGAAGAAAAGTCATTATGTTTGAATAAGGAGATTAGAATGGTTTACAAGGATAATATGTCCACAACTGTTGCGGCTATTCAGTTTGCCTGCGGAAAAGAAGCCTACGGTAATCCCGAGATATCCGATGAGGAGCTTGTACAGAAAAATATAGAAAAAGCAGAAAAACTTGTCAGAAAGGCTGCTTCACAGGGAGCACAGATAATTCTTCTTTCAGAGTTATTTGAAAGACAGTATTTCTGTCAGGAAAGAAGATACGACTATTACGACTTCGCAACTACTGTGAACAAGAATAAAGCTGTTCAGCATTTCAGAGGAGTTTGCAGGGAACTTTCTGTAGTTATGCCTATCAGTTTCTATGAGAGGGAAGGAAATGTCATGTACAATTCCGTTGCCATGATTGATGCTGATGGAGATATACTTGGAGTTTACAGGAAGACACACATTCCGGATGACCATTATTATCAGGAGAAATTCTATTTTACACCCGGAGATACGGGATTTACTGTTTTTGAAACCGCATACGGAAGAGTTGGAGTTGGAATCTGCTGGGATCAGTGGTTCCCGGAGACTGCAAGATGTCTGGCTCTTCAGGGAGCTGATATTATTCTCTATCCTACAGCCATAGGTTCAGAACCTATCCTTAATGTGGACAGTTCCGGACACTGGCAGAGAACAATGCAGGGACATGCTGCTGCCAATATTATTCCTGTGGTGGCAGCTAACAGAATTGGAACTGAGAATGTCGTTCCTTCAGAGGAAAATGGTGGCCAGCTCTCGAGCCTTAGTTTCTACGGACACAGCTTTATGACTGATGAGACCGGTGATATCTTAAGACAGGCAAGCAATAATTCCGAAGAAATCATAATTGCAGTATATGATTTTAATGAGATCAGACAGAACAGGCTCTCCTGGGGGCTGTTCAGAGACAGAAGACCGGAGTGTTACAGAGATATAGTTGAGTGATATATCTGATAGAAGAAGCCCACGACTTATTTTTGAAAAGTCGTGGGCTTTGTTTATCTTATTTTTTTATTAGTTCATTTGTGAAATCAATATAATCAAGGCAGGTATTGCATTTCGGAGCGTAATCTATAAGAAGCTTTCTCTGTTCCTGTGCTTCCTTGGTTTTTACGCACTCCCTGATGACTGTCTTAAAGAGCCTGGTGTTCATCTGCTTGGCGCTCTTTTCAATACTTTCTCTTGTTTCACGTTCAAGATTTGATCTTCCGGAGTATCTTACAAGAAGAAGTCCTGCTATTGAAAGATCTTTGTTCTGTCTGCGCTTGACAGCCATAATTGTATCGTAAAGCTGCTGTATACCCTGCATTGCATAAGAGTCTGCCGTAACCGGGATAATAACCTTGTCAGCGGCTATGAGGCAGTTATACAAAATGATGTTAAGTGAGGGAGCAGTGTCAATGACTATATATTTGTAATCATCAAGCTCCTCAAGAGCATCCTTGAGTCTGTAAAATCCTTCAACATCACCGTCAAGCATCTTCTCGGCTTTAACAAGAAGAGGGTCGGATGCTACGATGTCACCGTTCTCTGTATGCTGTATGGCGTCCTTGATAGGAAGCTTGTCTGAATCGATGATTACGTCGTAAAGAGTAGCTACGTCCTGGATTTTTGCTTCATAGGTGCTGGTGCTGTTTCCCTGAGGATCAGCATCTATTAAAAGAGTTTTTGCTTTCTTTGCTAAAATTCCGGCAAGATTGGTTGCCGTTGTACTTTTTCCGATACCGCCTTTTTGGTTTGCCACAACAAATACTGTTGCCATTTAATTCCCCTCCTTAAAATTCTATGCTTCCGTTAATATCCCCATTTATCACATAGAATACTTTATTTTCTTCAGGCTTGATATAAACATCTACCTGATCGAAGTCGGCATCCTTGATGCCCTTTGAAAGCGCATCGTTTTTGATAAGCTGTAATAGCTCATCTGTTTTGCGTTCTCTGTCGCCGTACTGTACTACAATATTTTTCCTGGCTTTTGCGAAACCACCGGCGATTTCGTTAGCTCTTTCAACACTACTTTTTCTGGCCATTTTGATCACCCCTTAGTAATAAGAATTTATACAGGTCATTTTATCACAGTTGTAAGCTATACTTCAACGAATTAAAGCAATGCTCTTTCCTTTTTTATGAAGTTGTAATATAATGCGCTTTGGTGTAATTTTTTACTTTATCTAATGGGAGTGTTTATGACACTGATTGAAGGGGAAAAGAACGGCGTTTATCGCATTAAAGAGATGAATGTCCAGCAACCGGTTTTTTCTATGAGGCTTAAAACCATAGGTGTTTATAGCGGAACGCAGATTAAGGTTATCAACAAAAAAGAGCGTGGCGGTGTGATAATCCAGGTGGATAAGAAGCAGATTGCTTTATGCAGAAATGTAGCTTCAGGTATCGTTGTTGAATTCGAGCGCAAGGAATACCCTGAGGTAATATAAATTATAAGGAAGTGTAAATAAATGGCACAGAAAATAAGAACCCGTTATGCACCCAGCCCTACCGGCAGAATGCATGTGGGCAATTTACGTACTGCTCTCTATGAGTTTTTGATCGCAAAGCATGAGGGCGGTGATTTTATTTTAAGAATTGAGGATACCGACCAGGAGCGTTATGTAGAGGGTGCTATAGATATCATCTACAGAACACTTGAGAAGACAGGACTTATCCATGATGAGGGACCTGACAAGGACGGCGGTGTAGGTCCTTATGTTCAGAGTGAGAGACAGAAAGAGGGCATATATTTAAAATATGCCAAGGAGCTTATCGACAAGGGAGAGGCTTATTACTGTTTCTGTACTCCTGAGAGACTTGCAACACTTACACAGGAAATTGACGGTAAGCAGTTCAGCGTATATGACAAGCACTGCCTGCATCTTTCAAAAGAGGAGATTCAGAAGAATCTTGACGCAGGTATGCCTTATGTGATAAGACAGAACAATCCTACTGAAGGATCAACTACCTTCAAGGATGAGCTTTACGGAGATATCACAGTAGATAACAGCGAGCTTGATGACATGATTCTTATCAAGTCTGACGGCTTCCCTACATATAACTTTGCAAATGTTGTAGATGACCATCTTATGGGAATCACACATGTTGTAAGAGGTAATGAGTATATTTCTTCTTCACCCAAGTACAACAGACTCTATGAGGCTTTTGGATGGGAAGTTCCGAAGTATGTACACTGTCCTCTTATCACAGATGAGGAGCACCACAAGCTCAGTAAGAGAAGTGGACATTCTTCATTCGAGGATCTTATCGAGCAGGGATTTTTAACTGAGACAGTAGTTAATTTCGTAGCACTTCTCGGATGGTCACCTGAGGATAACAATGAGATCATGAGTCTTCAGGATCTTATTGAGAAATTCGATTACAGAAGAATCAGCAAGTCTCCTGCAGTATTTGATTACACCAAGCTTAAATGGATGAACGGTGAATACCTTAAGAAAATGGACGAGGAGGAGTTCTATAAACTCGCTGAACCCTATATCAAAGAGGTGATCACAAAGGATTATGATCTTCACAAGATTTCATCCATGATCAAGACCAGAATTGAAATCTGGCCAGATATTGCTGAAATGATAGATTTCTTCCAGGAAGTACCTGCTTATGAGACAGAGATTTATAAGCACAAGAAGATGAAGACTGATGAAGCATCTTCACTCATGGTACTCAAGGACCTTAAGCCTATCCTTGAGAAGCAGGAAGATTACAGCAACGATGCACTTTATGCTGCACTTCAGGATTACATCAAGGAGAAAGAGTACAAGAACGGCTTTGTTCTCTGGCCCATCAGAATTGCACTGTCAGGTAAAGCTATGACACCCTGCGGAGCAACTGAACTTATGGAAGTAATCGGCAAAGAGGAGACACTTAAGCGTCTCGATGCAGCCATTGCAAAACTTGAAGCGTAATAAGATTACCGGCAATCCCGCACAGCTCCGTGCCATTGAGCACGGAGACGGGGCGGCCTGTGTCATAGCCGGGCCGGGAAGCGGTAAAACTTATGTAATAATCAGACGCGTTATAAGACTTATTGAAAAGGGAGTAAATCCCGGAGATATTCTTGTAATTACCTTTACAAAAGCTGCAGCGATCACAATGCAGCAGCGTTTCATCAAAGAAACAGATTCCATGTATCCGGAAGTTCTTTTCGGAACATTTCACTCATGTTTTTATCAAATACTAAAAGAAAATGCACCGGGGAATGCTTCACCTCTTACAATTATGAGAGAGACTGATAAGTATTCACTGCTTTCACATGTTTTAAAATGCCTTCAAAGTGACCTTCGAATGAGGAGGAAGAAAGGTATACCGGGAAAAGACGGCATTATTCCAGAGGATATTGAATATGATGCGGAAACCATAAAAATAATCCTTTCCGAGATATCCAGAATAAAGAATGATGGCGAAAGCCCTGAAAACTGCGATAAATCAGTGCCTCTCAGAGAGCATTTCAAGTACATTTATGACGAATACGAAATGCTTATGAGGAATCAAAATCTGATAGATTTTGATGATATGGTGCTTATGTGCCATAAGCTTCTTAAGGAAAATGCCCAAATCAGAGAAAAATACAGAAAAAGATTTAAATTTATCCTGATTGATGAATATCAGGACATAAACAGAATGCAGTTTGAAGTTGTAAGGCTCCTTTCGGGAGATAACGGAAATTTGTTCGTTGTTGGTGATGACGACCAGTCCATATACGGCTTTCGGGGAAGCAGGCCTGAACTGATGTTAGGATTTAAGGACTTTTTTCCTGATGCTAAACAGATACTTCTTAATGTGAATTACAGGTGTGCCCGCGAAATTCTTGATACAAGCATAAAGGTAATAGAGGACAACAAGGTCAGATTCAAAAAGGAAATACTTTCGGGAAATGAATATAAAGGCGGAATAGTCAAAGGGCTTTCATTTGTCGATAAGAACAGCCAGTATGAATTCATTGCTGATAAAATAAAGGAATTATCCGTTAGTAAATACAAACTAAATGATATCGCAGTAATCTTCAGAACCAATGTGGAAGCGTCTGCTGCCGCCACATTTCTTATTTCAAAGAAAATCCCCTGTTCATACAAAGAAAAGATCACATTTTTTCATGAAAAGAAATTCATGCAGACAATTATCGGATATCTGGATTTTGCCTGTGACGGAGGAAAACGCAGTGACTTTTTCAAAATCATGAATCAGCCAGTTAGGTATATCAGCAGAGATTGTGCGCCTGATCCGGTTATAGAGGAAAGGAAGGTGCTTTCTTATTATTCTGCAAAGGGGAAATATTCCATGATGTCACAGGTGCAGAAGTTTTTCAGGGATATTGCGATGGTCAGAAAGCTAAGACCAAAGCTTGCCATACATTATGTGAGAAATGTTATAGGCCTTGATAAATTTGTAAGGGAAAAATATAGTGCAGGAGAAAACACCTATAAGGAATATCTTGAGGATGCAGACAGGCTTATGGAAATATGCAGGGATTTTGAAAGCTATAAGGAGCTTAAGGAATATCTGGCAGAACAAAACCGCATAAAAACGGAGATGAAGGATATGGTGATGCAGGATAAAAACGGTGTGAGACTTATGACAATGCATGCATCAAAAGGTTTGGAGTTTTCAGCTGTTTTTATTCCTGATTTGAATGAAGGAATCGTGCCTTCAAGAAAAAGCACGGCGGAAGGAAATATTGAAGAAGAGAGAAGAATGTTTTATGTTGCAATAACCAGGGCTAAAAATGAACTTTATCTTAGTTATGTAAAGGGAGATAAGAACAATCCCATGAGAATGTCAGGATTTTTAAGGCCTGTCAGAGATCTTTTTGATGATAGTAATAATATCGAAAATCTGATAAAATCTTAATGAAATGATATTTCAAGGAGGGAAACTATGAAAAAGGGAAATCTATTTAAAACTTCATCTGTAATTCTGACTTTACTACTTGCTTTATCGGCTGCAGGCTGCGGAAGCGATTCAAGCAGCAGTAAGAGTTATGACACTGCGAACTCTGAGTATGCACTTGAATCTTCTGCTGAGGGAGGATTTTACGATTATGGTGCAGATGCGCCAGAGGCAGAAGAAGTCAGCGCAGAAGAAAATGTAGAAGTATCGGAAAGTGACGCAGGTTCACAGAAAGCAAAACGAAAGCTTATTACAAATATAAGCATGAACGTTGAAACGAGGGAATTCGACACCCTTATCACGTATCTGAAAAACAGGACTGAGGAACTGGGCGGATATGTTGAGTCGGAGAATGTTAACAATAATTCTTATTACTCAAGTAACAAACGAACAAGCACAATGAAACTCAGAATTCCTGAGGAAAAGCTTGATGGATTCGTAAATGAAGTATCTGAGAAAAGCAATATTACTTCACAGAACAGATATGTTACTGACGTAACTCTTCAATATGCAGATCTGGAAAGCCATAAGAAAGCGCTTTTGACTGAACAGGAGCAGCTTCTTGCTCTGATGGAAAAGGCTGAGACAATTGACGAGATTCTTCAGATACAGACACAGCTCACGGATGTGCGTTATCAGCTTGAATCAATGGAATCTCAGCTTCGTACCTATGACAACCAGATCAATTACAGTACAGTTGACATAAGCATAGATGAAGTTATTGAGTATACACCTGAGGATCCGGTAACATTCGGCGAAAGAGCAAAGCAGGGATTCCTGGATAACCTGGAGGCAGTAGGAAACTTCTTTGTTAACGTGATTCTTGCATTTATTACACATATCCCGATGCTGATTGTACTTGCGATAATTGTAATAATCATTGTTTTTATTGTAAAAGCAACAGGAAAAAGAAATCTGAAAAAGCGTGAGGCTCAGATGAAGGCAATGATGCAGGCACAGAATCCCGTAACGTATAATAATGCACCGGCATCTCAAAATCCATCTTCCACTGACAGTGGGCAGAACCAAAATAAAGAAAATTAAGCATATTTAAAATACGTAATTCCAACTGTATAGAACTATGAAAGCTCTATTTCACGGGGCTTTCATAGTTTTTTTAGATTTAATTAATTGTGAATGGATTGTGTAAATGCTATGATTTTATCAGATATTGAATAAGAGTGGCAATTCATGTGGTTTATTACCTACCCGGAGTGCTTTAAATGATAAAAGAAGCCTTAGCAGAGTATAAAGAAAAAGAACATCAATATTTTGAACTCTGCAGGAATGACAATATTAAGAAAAATATATCTGTGCAAAAAAAGATGTCTGTTATTGCAGGAGCTATATTTTTGACACTGCTCATTCTTGCAAAGCTAATAATAAGGGATTTTTATATACATCCATTTTATTATCTTTATCTGGGAATAATGATTCTGTTCTTTGTTGTGTCACAGTTTGTCTCCAATAGAGAGCTTTCTTATAAGACCATGCGAACGGAATCGCTTTTCATGTATGGCATGCTTTACTTCGGAATGATACTTATTGACTGTGCTCATTCTGAAGCGCCTGCAGTTCTTTTTCCTTTTTTTATTATTTTATTTGTAATAATTTATATAGACGAAATATGGATTTATCTGTTATTTGAAATTGTGATGTGCGCATCTTTTGGCGTTTGCGTCTTTATATCAAAGACAGAACTCTATATTTCCAGGGATATATTTTCTATTATTTCATCGTTCCTGGTTACTGGACTTATAGCAGTATTTGTTCAGAATCTTAGAATAAATGCGGCGATAAATGAGGCAAATCTCACAAAGTTCAGTCAGAGAGCTGCAGTTGCCGAAGCTGAGGCTATCGCTGCGAACAATGCAAAGAGCCAGTTCTTATCGCAGATGTCCCATGAGATAAGAACCCCCATAAATGCCATACTTGGTATGAATGAGCTGATACTAAGGGAATATGAGGATGACAACCTTCTTAAGTACGCGCACAACATAAAAAGTGCAGGTACAACGCTGCTGGCGCTGATAAATGATGTTCTTGATTTTTCCAAGATTGAAGCAGGAAAAATGGAACTGTATAAGGTTGAATATGATCTTGCAAGGCTTATAGCTGAACTTGTAAGCATGGTTGACGAAAGAGCAAGGAACAAAGGCCTTGAACTGAAAGTCACAGTAAACGAGAAGATGCCTCACCTTTTGTTTGGTGATAACGTAAGACTAAAACAGATAATACTGAATATTCTCACTAATGCCATTAAATATACTGAGCAGGGAATGATTCATCTGGATGTTGACTATTTTGTAAGCGGTCATCTTGATGTTAACGGGATGGTTGATATAAAAATATCCGTTTCGGATACAGGTATCGGTATCAGAGAAGCGGATATGGAAAGGCTTTTCTCACCTTTTGAACGATTAGAGGAAGTCAGGAACCGTAATATAGAGGGTACGGGTCTTGGAATGAGTATCGTACAGAAGCTTCTTGGTCTCATGGACTCTGAACTTAATGTGAAGAGTGAATACGGCAAGGGTTCAACTTTTTCATTTGTTGTTAAACAGGAGACCAGGAGCTGGGAGCCTATAGGCGATTTCAATGATGCCTATGAGAATCTTGTAAAAACAGAAACTGACTATAAGCAGCTGTTTGAAGCTCCTGAAGCAGAGGTGCTTATAGTGGATGACAACGAGATAAATCTGGTCGTTGCCAAGAACCTTTTAAAGGATACAAAGGTTAAGATCACAACTGCATCTGGCGGTAATGAAGCATTAAAGATATGTAATAACAAAGAGTTTGATCTGATACTCATAGATCATAGGATGCCCGGCATGGATGGAATGGAGATGCTGTGGAGACTTAGAAGTAATGATAAGTGTCCGAACCAGAACAAGCCCACCATTGCACTTACAGCCAACGCATTTTCCGGTGCAAGACAGGTTTACAAGAATTCCGGTTTCCAGGATTATCTTGCAAAGCCAATTATCGGAGATGCTCTTGAGAAGGTACTTATGGAGTATCTTCCCAAGGATAAGGTCAGACTTACTGACGGAAAAGCTTATGTTAAGCATAAGCCGGCAAAGGCAGCCAAGTATGATGAAGAAGTACCTGAAGTAGAGGAGAAAAAGAAAAACATTGGTGACATCAGAGAAGATTATTCGGATGATGCCGAGTTGTACGCTGCTATTGGTTTACTGATGAAGAGAGCAAGCGTATCCAGGTGAAAGCTGAGGGAGAGTTTTTGAACGCTAGTGTTTTGATCGTAGATGATTCCAAACTTGATAGATTTTTCGTAAGAAAGCTTCTGGAGTATCTGGGTGTAAATGTGGATGAAGCTGTAAGCGGCAGGGAATGTTTAAGAGCTGTAAGAAACACAGCTTATGACGTGATTCTCATGGACTTTATGATGCCATCCCTTAATGGTGTTGAGACACTAAAACAGATCAGGGGAGGCGTTGATAACAGAAATGAATCGACGCCGATTGTTGCGCTGGTTTCTCCTGATGATCCTTCAGAGGGAAGATATTGTGTAGATAACGGATTTGAAAATTATCTGGAAAAACCCGTCGATTTTAAACAGCTGATAGCTGCACTTATCATGTATCTTCCTGACAGCTTCAGGAAGGAACTGAATATACCAAGTGGCGGCGCAAAAAATACTGTTCAGACTCAAAATGAGGAAAGTCCTGCTAAAAAGCCGGCTGAAAACGAGATTATTACGAAACTGAGACAGGTAGACGGAATTGATGTCGACAGCGGAATCTCACTTTGCGGATCAGAGGACGGATATCTGACTGCAATAGGAATTTTCTATAATTCCCTGGATGTCAAAGCAGATGAGATAGAGAATTTCTACAAAAACAAGGATTACAGTAATTATACAATCAAAGTCCACGCTTTGAAGAGTTCTGGTAATCTGATAGGTGCAGAAAAACTGAGAGCCGACGCAAAAGCGTTGGAGGATGCAGGAAATAATGCCGATTATCAGAAGATTGAAAATGAGACCATGGATCTTTTGGAGTACTACAGAGGTTTCAAGGAGAAACTCTCATTTATGGGATCAGATGATGAAGACAAGCCGCCTGCTGATGAAAAATCAATAGCCGATGCATACGCAGCACTGCTTGAATTTTCGGAGGCAATGGATTTTGATCTGGCCAATATGGTTGTTGAATCAATGAAGGAATTCAAACTTCCTGCAGAAGATAAAAAGAAATTTGAGGAAATAGCAAAGAAACTGACAAATCTTGATTGGGACGGTATCAGAGAAATAATAAACCAAAAATAAATTGGAGAGCAAATTATGCCGGGGAATGTTCAGATACTCAGTACAAGTGAAACTTTTATGGTAAAGGGACTTATCATGAAACTGAAGGACGCAGGGATCAATGCGTACTTCACGGAAGATCAGGTTGAGGAAATTCAGAAAACCCAGGAAGATACCCAGCTTTTTGTGTATTACCTGGATGAGATAATTCCCAAAACCCTGATCTATCTGAAGGATCTGTGTCTTGAAAGCCGCAGAACAGTCATAATGATAGGCAACCCTGTAGAATATGAGGAGACATTAAAATATCTTCCGGAATCTCATGTTCAGCAGTTTTTTGACAGACCATTGAATATGGATGCCTTTTTAAATGCGGTAAAAAAATTTTTTACCGATGAAATGATGGAGGCAAGAAAGAAGAGTATTCTGATAGTAGATGATGATGTTTCTTATATGCGAACCATAAGAACATGGCTTATGGATTCTTACCGCGTATCCATGGCCAACTCCGGTATTCAGGCGATCACATGGCTTGCGAAAAATAAAGCAGATCTTATTCTCCTTGATTATGAAATGCCCGTTACCTCAGGTCCCAAAGTACTGGAGATGTTCAAGAGCGATATGAGTATAAAGGACATTCCGGTAATGTTCCTCACAGCCAAAAGTGATAAAGCGAGTATTGTAAGGGTAATTGCCCTTAAACCCGCGGATTATATATTGAAAACCATTGATAAGGATTCACTTCACAATAAAATTGATGCATTTTTCATGAATTTGTAAAAAGGTATTAAGTTTATTTATTTAGAAACCGATATACAAATTGGAATAGTATATCCATAAGCGACAGGGAAGTCGCTGTTTCTATGACAAAGGAGGGTTTTCTATGAGTACGGTAAATGGTTTAAGTTCATCCATTGCCAATCAGCTTAGTTCCTATCAGACTAAGAATAACCGCAAGTCCCCCGGAACAGAAAAGACAGATGCATCAAAGAAATCATATGGTGATTTCAATATGCAGAAAAACAAGGTAGCGTCTGAATCTCATGTTCAGGAAGGTGTTGATCTTAGCGAAGGCGCTAAAAAACTTTTGGATGAATTGAAGGAAAAGTATGGAAATATGGACTTTTTTGTGTCAAACTATTCTTCGGATGAGGAAGCAGAGGACATTATGTCCAGAGGCACAAAGGAGTACAGCGTTCTGATCGATCCTGAAACTCTTGAAAAGATGGCTGCTGACGAGGAGACAAAGGAGAAGTATATAGGACTTATCGATGAATCCACCAATCAGCTCAAAGATATGAAGGACCAGATTGAGGAATCCGGCCAGAAGGTCGAGTCACTTGGCGTCAAGATAACTGCTGACGGAACAACACAGTTCTTTGCCAAAATCAAGGAACAGAACGAGAAATACCAGAAGCAGATAGAGGATGACAAGAAGGCTGCCAAGGAAGAAGAAAAACGTGCTGAGCAGCGCGAAGAACAGAAGGAAAAACTTGAGAAATTAAGGGAAGGCCCGGGAAATCCTTACGGAAAGAAAGAACCGGCCTATGAGAAAACAACTTCTGTTTATGCTGATTCTGTAGAAGAACTCATCGACAAGATCAAAAATATTGACTGGAGTCAGATAGAAGCAACTCCTGTCAAAAACTATGGTCAGAAGATAGACTTTACAGTATAACAGGAGGACTGATTTATGATCTTTTCAGAGATCGCAACGGATATGAACACCAAGATTCAGAATGACGAGCAGATTACAGTGGACATTGAGCTTGAGGATGGCAAAAATGTTACCTGCGCTGTTCTTATAGTTCTGACAGTACAGGAGAAGGATTACATTGTTCTTCTTCCCCTTGATGAAAAGGGACAGAATAATGACGGTAACGTCTGGTTTTATCAGTTTATAAAGAAAGATAAAGATGCAGAGCCTGAACTCGGTTACATTGATGACGATGATGAGTATGAGGCTGTTGCCGATGCCTTCGACGAATATCTGGATGATGTTGAATTTGATGAGCTTATCGACGACGAGGATGAATAAGATTATATAAGAAAACTGCACGTTTTTTAGCGTGCAGTTTTCTTTTTATCAATTGAATATTGATAAATATTAATATTTATTAAATGTTATCGAAACTATTGAAATTTATGAAAATTTAATATATATTTATTAAGGTTTTTATAAATATGATTTTCACAGCAGTCATATTTCTGGGAAAGGTAACATATGATTGATTTTCATACGCATGTGCTTCCGGGGATAGATGATGGGAGCCGAAACCTGGAGATGTCTGTGGAAATGATCAGGAGGGAATCTGAGCAGGGAGTAGATGGCATTATTGCTACACCTCATTTTTATGCTCAGAGGGAAAGTGTAGAACATTTTCTTACCAAAAGAAGAAAAGCTTATGAATCATTGAAAGAAGTATGTGATTCAAGAGGGGAGTTTCCGGAGATTCTGCCTGGTGCAGAAGTATATTATTTTCCGGGGATTGGCAAAGCGGATCTGCTTGAAAAGTTGTGTATCGGCAATAGCAGAACGGTTTTGCTGGAGATGCCCTTTTCCCAATGGACAAGGGACGTATACAAAGATGTAAAAGACATCATAGAAAAACAGAATTTGCAAATCATCTTGGCCCACGTCGAACGTTTCTATCCTTATCAGAAAGAGCTTTCCGTCTGGAAGGAAGTCTTTGATTTACCAATTATTCCTCAGGTCAATACAGGAAGTCTCCTTAGCTTTTTCAGTCGAAGGACTGTTTTTAAAGCTATGAAGTACAAAGATGCCATTTTACTTGGCAGCGATTGTCATAATCTCACTGACAGAAGACCGAATATGTCTGATGGATGTGCTTTTATAGAGAAAAAATATGGAAAACAGTTCCTTGAAGAGATAGAGGAAAGAGGAAGGGTTCTGTATAACAATGCAAGGTATTAAGAAGTTCAAGTTAATATTGTTTGCCCTGATTCTTGTTGTTTTTATCGGTGTTTTATATAAAGGCATAAATGTGATTGAGCGAAAGTTCTCAAGAACAAAAAATGATGATGACATTGAATATGACGAAGACGATTATGAAGATGAATATGAGTTAACTTTTGATGATATTCATGATGGTCAGCTTCTGATAGACGGTAAGATTTATGAATATAATGCCGCAGTCAGGAATTATCTGGTAATCGGTACTGATTATTCCGGAAGCTATAAGGATACTGATAATTCAGATTATAAAGGTAATATGGCGGATGTGCTTCTGCTTGTAGTGCTCAACAGGTCAGACAACAATTATGCAGTTCTTGAAATAGACAGAAACACAGTAATAAATGTACCGATTGTAAATGATGAAGGTGAAGTTAATGCCAGGTCAATGATGCAGATATGTACGGCTCATGGATACGGTGCATCACCTCAGATGAGCAGTGAAAATACGGTAAGAGCTGTATCGGAGCTTCTTGGTGGAATGCCCATAGATGGCTATTATGAGCTTAATATGGATACAA